>NZ_JBFODJ010000104.1:0-95444 GCF_040908265.1 Aeromonas sp. R5-1 | reverse complement strand
TAATGCCAGTCAGTTAAGCCTGACTGGCATTGTTTTTACTAGGTTTTCTCGTCGCATACTTCTGTGGTTTGGCTTTGATGCACCTTGGGTAACTTCGTTCTCGGCGGGCGGGTAACTTGAACTGCTCTGCCTGTTTGTCCAACTCAGCGACACGCCCTGGAACCATGCCCGGTGACACAAACGGCAGGCAACTGAGTTCATGCAGCAGATACACCGATGCCATGTGAAAGCTCAACTGGCTGGCCGTATAGCCCTTTAAGCTCGCCGCCATCCTAACCATCTGATATCTCAGTAGGTTATAGGCCAATACCAAGCCCCATAGCTCCTGCCTTACTCCATCGGGTTTCTTGCTGCGCAGCGTCAGCCGGTGCTGTTGCAGGCTATGTTTCATCTCCCGATAGCCCAGCTCGATTTCCCAGCGATTCTGGTATAGCTCCATCAACTCGCTGGCCGGGAAGCGCAGCGGGTCGGTGAGCGAGGTCAGCACCTGCCGCTCCTTGCCGTTTACCGTCCGGGTCAGCAGCCGGGCTTCGAACTGCTCCGGCAACTCGCTCCACTTCTTCTTGGCCTGCGGACTGGCACTGAGGCGTACCAGCACATCCTGCCGCCCCAGCTTGCGGATGACCTCGTATTGAGCCCCCTTTTTCAGCGGAATAAGCCAGTGACGCGCTACGCCCTGGCGTTGCCAGGCATGGAGTAACCCCAGTGAGTAGAAGCCCTTATCGAACAGGGTCAGGCTATTATCGGGTGTTTTTTCAATCAGTTGCTCTGCCAACACCATCTCGTTTACCGCACAGGAGTCCATCACTGTCTGGGTCAGCAGATGACTGGTCAGCTCCATCTGACACAACATGCGGACCTGGGGATATTGCGTCTCCCCCTGGACGGTTTTCGACTTGGCAAAGGCGCCGGCATTGTCCGGAGTATCGGGCGTGCGCCAGACCACCCCGTCCACGGCCAGCAGCTGCAAGCCGGCCCAGGTGGGGTGCTGACACTGCTGATGCCAGAGTGTGGCGGTCTGCTGGAACACCTGTCGAACGGCTTGGTCAGCCAGTTTTTGGCGCGCCTGGATGAAGGCGCTGGGGACGACAAACGGCCGGTCGCCGGGTAACAGGATATCGAGCTGGTTGGCCAGCTGGGCCATAGGGACATGACGAAACAAGGACATCCCGATAATGGCCCATAGCACCCGCTCCATGGGCATGCGCCGTCGGCGCAAGGAGACGGAGCCCGTCTCGGCCAAGCAAGCCTGCACCAGTTCAGGTGACAGCAGGTCAGACAGGGACTCAAACTTTCCGGGAGGACAGGCGTGAATGAAGTCGAGAGCTTGGTCGATACGCATAAAAAAATCCGAAACCCAACAAGGAGTTTCGGATTCTTACACAGCCTGAGGATCGGTCAATGGATCCTTAACTGATCGGCATTAGAGCCCTGGGCTCCCTTTCTATTGGTGGTCGATTTATTTCTCGCTGACCAGGGCCTTGCCGGCCATCACCATGGCGGTGCCATGCTTGCCACCGGCGGCGGTCACTTGCGGGACGCTATCTTCGTCGGTGTCGCTGCTGGCCCCCTCGATGACGTTCTCGCCGGAGTCGCCGATCCACTCGGCCATCTGCATGCCGCCGTTGACGGTGCCGCGGAACCAGCTCACGTAGCGCTGGGTCAGCTGGGCCAGCTCCAGCTCGGGTGCCTTCTCGGCCCCTTCGTTGCGCAGGTTCAGCATGGCAGAGCGCAGGGCGCCGGAGATGGCGGCCTGGGTCCAGGGGGTGTATTCACCCTGCTTGCCGGCGAGCCAGGTACCGGCCTTGGCATTGAAGTAGGCCTTGTCGGCGGCGATGAAGAGCTCGCGCGCCGCGGTGCGGTACTTGGCATCCGAGGTGGCCAGGAAGGCGGCGGTCAGGCCGCGGATGGCGGCGAACTGCGCGTCGATGGACTGACCGGCGTCAAGCTTGCCGCCCAGTGTCAGACCGTCATGGACCAGGCCGTTCTTGCCCTTGAGGTTGGCGAGGATGAAATCGGCCTGCTTGCGGACCAGTGCGATCGCCTGCTCACCCTGTGGGGTCTTGAGGTTCAGCTCGCCATTGTCACCGGCGGCGTAACCCACAGGCAGCGCATCCTGGGCGCGCTGGAAGATCTGCAGGGCGACCAGGGCGTAGGCGGCGTCGAAGGTGGTGACGTGCCCGGCCTGTTTGCCAGCTTGCCAGCTGTCGACCAGGGTGCCGGCCTTGGGCTCGAAGTGCAGGGCCAGCAGGTTCTTGAAGGTGAGGTTGGAGAGGTTCAGGGCCAGGGAGAAGGCATCGCTGCCCGCCACCGCCTTGCCCAGATCGTTGGTCTGGTTGGCAGCCGGAGCGGCGGCGAACGGGGCACCGTCAAACACGGCGTGGAAGGCCGGGTTCTGATTGGTGTTGGCCGTGCGCTGATCGCTGAAGGCGTAGAACTCGGAGAGGGGCCACAGCAGCATCCAGGCGTCGCGCAACTGGGCGGAGCCGTCCACGACCTCCAGCTTGCCGATGGCACCGGCGTCGTTCTTGCTGGTCTCGGTCACTTTCACCTGATGAGGGAAGTAGACAACCCCCTTGGCCGGATCGTACTGCGGGGTGATTTTGGCGCCCAGGGTCTTGCCGTCAAAGCCGAGCTGACCTTGCAGGATGGCGAGCTTGTCGATGGACTGCTCGGTCAGCATCATGCCGTTGAAGCCGTCGGCGGCAGAAACCCCCAGCTTGTGCTTGCCGTCCTGATCCATGGTGGCGGACGCGGCTTCCACCTCTTCATCGGTCTCGGCCACGTGCATGCCCCCGAGGAAGTCCTGGGACCACATCACTTCCTTGAGCAAGATGCCGCCCACGGCGGCCGGGACCAGCAGGTTGTCACTGCCGCTCCAGCGCAGGGTGGCGTAGTCGCGGAAGTAGGCGGGGACCTGGGTCTTGACGCTCTTCTCGTTGCCCTTGGCGGTCTTGATGGTGATCTGGTCACCGTTGACCGGGGTGGCGTTCACGGCCTGGGCGAACTCCGGGTTGGCGGAGGCGTAGGGCAGGGAGAGGGGATACATGCCCTGGGGAATTTCATCGGCGGGGAAGCCGACGGCCTCGGCCATGGCCAGTACCCGTTTGCCCAGGTCGGCCAGGGTGCCGCCACGGGCCTGGTTTTGCGGCCCGTTGACCAGATGGGGGCCCATGCCGGACTGGTAGTTGAGGGCGTACATTGCCTCTTCGGAGTATTCATAGGATTCGATGCCGGCGGCGAAGTCGAACGGGGTCGGCTCGTCGGCGCGGTTGGCGTCCAGCACATCCAGATCCAGACCGATGGCCTCGGCCAGCGGCTCGCCGGAGAGCTCGAATTCGGTGTAGGCCAGCATGTTGGCGGCGGTGTTGAACGTCTTGTCCTCCACCTTGACGGCAGCCTGTGCGGCGCTGCTGAGGAGTGCGCAGGCGATCGCCTGCACCAGTACGGTTTTTCTCATGTCCTTCTCACCATATTGTTGATTTTATTATGACGCTTCTCATGAATCTAAATGAGAATGGTGTGCATTATGGGGCAAAGGGCGGGGCTTGAGAAGAAAAAAACCGCGCCCCGGTGGGGTGAAGAGGAGGGGCGCGGCGGCAGGTGTCACATCAGTTTGAAGGGGATGACCAGTCGGCCCGGCTCCACCTTGAGGGCCTCGACCTTCTCCTTGATCCGCGCCTCGTTCTGGCGGCTGCCATCGAGCCGGTAGACGGGGGTCTGGGAGAGGAACAGGGAGAGGGACTGGTTGAAGGTGGGCAAGAGCGGGGAGAGGGCGGTGCCCACGTCCGCCGGCTCGGTCTTGACAGAGATGAGCTCGAGATCGCGCAGATAGATGGCGCCCTGCTCGGCCACATAGTCCGGGCGTGCCCGCAGGGAGAGGCGGATCTTCATCTGCTGGCTGCCCAGCGGGCTCGCCACCTGCAGCTCGCCGGCGGCATCCAGCTCGACCTTGTCGACCTGGCTGCGGCCGATGCGGCTTTGCATGTCATCGAGTCGGATCTTGCTCGACATGATGCCGGGGATCCCCAGCTGTTTCTCGAAGGCGACTCGCTCCTTGAGGTACTGGTTTATCTCCCCTTCACTGACGCTGTACTGGGTCAGCGAGCAGGCCGCCAGCAGCAGGGCGAAGGGGAGCAGAAGCAGGTGTTTCAACATGGGAGGGTTCCATTTTCGGGGCTGTCACAAGAGGTGGCGCCATCTTAGAGGCAAAGCGGGTTGGCCGCCAGTGGGGCCGCCCTGACCGGTTTCTGTCGCATCCCCCATATGGGGATGGCAATCCGTTTTCATTCGAGTAGCAGTTTCCCTTCATTGCCAGCAGGCCCGCCCTGGCGTCATCCCCGACATACCCACAGACAAGCTCCTGTTTTAACGGTGCAAAATCCCATTGACCCCGCGATTTCAAAGCGAGTATTTTACCGCCGCACAAAGTCAAATTGATAATCATTATCATTTTGAATCTTCTTTGAGGGTATGGCGTGAAGACTCGAGTAATGGACAATGGCGCACCTGCCGAGGCGAAGATGTCGCCTGATTTCTTGTTTACCTCGTGTCAGGGCACGATCAGTGCCACTGACCTGGGGCAACCCATCACCACCCCCGCCTGCGAGTGGCCCCTGCTGGCACAGCAGATAACCCTGGCCCTCGATGCCGCCAGGGCTGCCGGCCAGAGCAACCCCCTGCTCATCGGTGCTTTTGCGTTTGATCCGGCAGAGGCTTCCTGCCTCTATGTGCCCGGCCGTTATGAGCGGGGCGAGAAACTGGCCCCGACAGAGCCGTCATCGGTGACCGCGGCTGAGCAGGCCCCCGAGGCCAACCGGGTCATCTCGGTGCAGAGCACCCCGCCGGCCAGCGAATTTCAGGCCTCGGTCAGTGCGGCGCTGGATGCGTTTGCACAAGGCCGGCTCGCCAAGGTGGTGTTGTCGCGCAAGCTGACACTCACCCTGCATCAGCCCGCCGACCCTAAGCGGGTGATGAGCTGTCTGATGGCCCAGAATCCCCACGCCTTCCACTTCTCCCTGCCGCTCGGCCAGGGTCGCCGCCTGCTGGGCGCAAGCCCCGAGCTGCTGCTGCGGGTCAGCGGGGGAGAGGTGTTTACCCACCCGCTGGCGGGCTCCGCCAGACGGGCGAGCGAGCCGGCGCAAGACGAGATGGTGGCTCGGGATCTGCTGGCCTCTCGCAAGGACCAGCATGAACACAAGTTGGTGATCGACGAGATCCGCCGGGTGCTGACCCCCCACTGCCGCGAGCTGGCGATCCCCGCTCATCCCTCGCTGATGAGCACGGATACCCTCTGGCATCTGGGCACTCCCATCGCTGGCCGGCTCAATGGCGGCGAGGCGTCGGTGCTCTCCTTGGCCTGCCAACTGCATCCCACCCCGGCCCTGTGCGGCTATCCCACCGATCTGGCCCGCCAGTTCATCCGCGAGCAGGAGCCCTTCCGGCGAGCCCTGTTCAGCGGCATCGTCGGCTGGTGCGACAGCCAGGGCAACGGCGAGTGGGCCGTGGTGATCCGTTGTGGCGTGCTCGATGGCCATCAAGTGGAGCTGTTTGCCGGCGCCGGCATCGTCGCGGGCTCGGATCCCGCCATGGAGTGGGCCGAGACCGGCACCAAGCTGGGGACCATGCTCAAGGCCCTGGGCCTGGATTTGGAGGTGGCACAATGACCCAGTCCAACCGCTTCCTGCCCTATACCCGCTGGCCCGAAGAGTTGGCGGAGCTGTACCGCGCCAAGGGTTATTGGCGCGGCGAGCCGCTGACCGCCATGCTGGCGCGTCAGTGCGAGCTGGCACCTGACGCCGAGGCCATCCTCTGCGGCGAGCGCCGCTTCAGTTATCGTGAGCTGGACGCCGCCTCGAGCCGGCTGGCCGCAAATCTTGCCCGCCACGGCCTGGGGGTGGGGGACACCGCACTGGTGCAACTCCCCAACGTGGCCGAGTTCTATCTGGTGTTCTTCGCCCTGCTCAAGGCCGGCATTGCGCCGGTCAACGCGCTCTTTAGCCACAACCGGCTGGAGCTCCTCTCTTATGCCGAGCAGATCACTCCGCGCCTCTTTGTCGGCTCGCTGACCCACCCGCTGTTTGCGAGCAAGGGACGCGAGAGCGAGCTGCTGACAACCATCGGTGCCGAGCTGGTGCTGCTGGATGGCGATGGGGGGGAGCTGGGGCTGGCTCGCTGGCTCGGCGAGGGGGATGAGGGGAGCTCCCCATCCGTCTCCTTTGCCCCGACCCCGGCGAACGAGGTGGCCTTCTTCCAGCTCTCCGGTGGCAGCACAGGCACCCCCAAGCTTATCCCCCGCACCCATGACGATTACCTGTACAGCGTGCGCCGCAGCAACGAAATTTGCGGCCTCGGCTCCCATACCCGCTATCTGTGCGCCCTGCCGGCGCCCCACAATTTCCCCCTGAGCTCCCCGGGCGCCCTGGGGGTGTTCGAGGCAGGCGGCACCGTGGTGCTCGCCCCCGACCCCAGCCCCATCAGCTGTTTTCCGCTGATCGCCCGCCACCGGGTCAACCTCACCTCGCTGGTGCCGCCGGCGGTCTCGCTCTGGCTGCAGGCAGCGGAAGCGGACCCCACTGCGCGCATTCAGCTCGAGAGCCTCGACTTGCTGCAAGTGGGCGGCGCCAAGCTGGGGGAGGCGGTGGCCAGCAAGATTGGGCCGCTGCTCGGCTGCCGGCTGCAGCAGGTGTTCGGCATGGCGGAAGGGCTGGTCAACTACACCCGGCTCTCTGATCCCGACGAGAAGGTCATTCACACCCAGGGCCGCCCCATGAGCCCGGACGACGAGGTGCGCATCCTCGATGAGGCGGGCAATCCGGTTGCCCCCGGCGAGCCTGGCGCCCTGCACACCCGCGGCCCCTATACCTTCCGCGGCTACTACCAGAGCCCGGCCCACAACGCCCGGGTGTTTGATGCCGAGGGCTTCTACTGCTCCGGCGATCTGGTGGTACAGGATGCCGATGGCTACCTCACCGTGGTGGGGCGGCAGAAGGATCAGATCAACCGGGGAGGCGAGAAGATCGCGGCGGAAGAGGTGGAAAACCAGCTGCTGCACCACCCTGCCATCACCCATGCGGCCCTGGTCTCCATGCCCGACAGCGCCATGGGGGAGAAGAGCTGCGCCTTCATCGTCAGCACGGATCCCGCCTTGAAGCCGCTGGCCTTGCGCAAGTTTCTGCGCGAGCGCGGGGTGGCGGACTTCAAGCTGCCCGACCGCTTCGAAACTCTGGACGCCCTGCCCATGACGGCGGTGGGCAAGATTGACAAGCAGGGGCTGCGGGCGCGCATTGCGCACGCCATCGCCGCCAACCAGCCCCTGACAACAGCATAAAACTAAAAAGGAATCATGACGTTATGGCAATCCCAACCCTGAACAATTACGCCATACCCAGCCAGTGGAAGGCCAACAAGGTCGACTGGTCTCTGGATCCCAAGCGCGCCGCCCTGCTGATCCACGACATGCAGGAGTACTTCACCGCCTTCTATGGCGAAAACAGCCCGTTGATCGCGGCGCTCACCGAGCGCCTGGCCGCCGTGCGCAAGCAGTGCAAGGCCCTCGGCATCCCGGTCTTCTACACCGCCCAGCCCAAGGATCAATCCCCTGAGGATCGCGCCCTGCTCAACGACATGTGGGGCCCGGGGCTCAACAAACGGCCCGAGCAGCAGCAGGTGGTGGCAGCCCTGCGCCCGGAGCGGGACGACACCGTGCTGGTCAAGTGGCGCTACAGCGCCTTCCAGCGCTCCGAGCTCGAGCAGATGCTCAAAGCGCTGGGGCGGGATCAGCTGATCATCGGCGGCATCTACGGCCATATCGGTTGCATGATGACCGCCTGCGACGCCTTCATGCGCGACATCCAGCCCTTCTTCCTGGCGGACGGGGTGGCGGACTTCTCCCTGGCCGACCACCAGATGGCGCTCGACTACGTGGCGACCCGCTGCGGCAAGGTGATCCGCTGCGAGGAGGTGCTGGCCCTTGCGCCGGTTGCCGCTTCTGCCGTCCAGAGCAATCCGTTGCTGACGTATGAGGGGCTCAAGGCGCGGCTGCTGAGTCATATCGACGAGGACGAAGATGAGTTTGACCCCGATGAGAACCTCATCGACTACGGTCTGGATTCGGTGCGGATCATGGCCCTGCTCACCGAGTGGCGCGCCGCCGGGGTCGAGCTCGGCTTCGTGGATCTCGCCAAGTTGCCGACCCTCAACGGCTGGTGGCGCCTGATCGAGGCCAGGCTGGCAGCCCAGGCGCTGGAGGTGACCCCATGAACCGCTTCCCCTTGACCATACCTCAGCAGGGGCTCTGGTCCGGACATCTGCTGAACGACGACAAGGCGATGTTCAACACCGCCGAGTGCATCGCCTTCGACGGCAAGGTCGAGGCGGCCGTGCTGGCCGCGGCCCTTGCCAAGGCGGTGGGGGAGTGCGAGGCGCTCAAGGGCCACTTCGAAGACGATAAGGAGGCGGTCTGCTTCGTCCCGGCCGAGCTGCCCCTGGCCTATGAAGAGGTCTCCCTCGAGCGCGATGACGAGACGCTGGCCCGCGCCTGGGCCTGGGCCGATCTGCGCCGCCCGTTCGAGTTGACCCAAGAAGCGCCCTGCCGTTTCGCCCTGCTGCGCGGCCCCGGCCGCGATTACCTCTACAGCTGCGTGCACCACATCGCGCTGGATGGCTTTGGTACCACCTTGCTGTTCCAGCGCATCGCCGAGCTGTATGCAGAGGGGCTGGCCGGTGAGATGAACTCCCCATCCCCCTTCGGCTCGTTGGCTGAGGTGCTGGCCGAAGAGGCGAGCCGTGAGCAGAGCGGCAAGAACGCCGCCGCCCGCGCCTTCTGGCAGGAGCAACTGCAAGGCTGGCCCGAGGTGACATCATTTGGCTCGTTACGGGCGCCGATTGCCGCCGAATTTATCCGCGAGAGCCGTCCGCTGCCGGCGGCGCTCTGGCAATCCCTGACCGGCTTTGCCGACGAGCACAAGCTGGGCTGGCCCGATCTGCTGCTGGCCGGCCTCTCGGCCCAGCTGTCGCTGTCGAGCGGCCAGGATAAGACCCTGCTCGGCCTGATGATGATGAACCGCATCGGCTCGGCGTCCCTGACCGTGCCCTGCATGCAGATGAACATTACCCCCCTGGCTCTCGCGCTTGGTGAAGAGCTGGATCTGGCGGGAGCCGCCGGCGCCGTGGCCAAGGCCAAGCGCGGGGTGCGCAAACACCAGCACTACCGCTACGAGCTGCTGCGTCGCGACCTTGGCCTGGTGGGGGGCGACAAACGCCTGTTCGGCCCGCTGGTCAACATCATGCCGTTCGATCACGCTCGCCGCTTCGGGCCGCTATCTGCCCATATTCTCAACATCAGCGCCGGCCCGGTGGAGGATCTCACCATCGAGGTGCAGGTCGGCGTCGATGGTCAGCCCAGACTGGATCTGGACGCCAACCCCGGCTGCTACTGTCAGGCGGATCTGGCAGCCATCGCCGATACCCTGTTTGCCCTGCTGGGACGCTGGCTGGCCGAGCCCGCCCAGACCCTGGGGACGCTCAAGGCCGACTGGCTGGCGGAGCAGCGGGCCAGGGCCCTGATCGCCGGCCCCACCCATGAAGTGATCAAGACGCGGCCTGTGCTGGAGGCGCTCTGCCACTTCGCCGCCCAGACCCCGGACAAGATTGCCTTGATTCAGCGCACGGCGCAGGGAGAGGCCCGCTTCAGCTACGAGGCGCTGCTGGCCAGAGCCGAACAGATGGCGGCCGCCTTGCAGGCCGAAGGCGTCGCCCCCGGCGACAAGGTGGGGGTCATGCTGGCCCGCACCCCCCAGGCCATCTTCGCCCAGCTGGCGGTGCTGCTGGCGGGCGCCGTCTATGTGCCCCTCGATCCCGAGCAGCCGCTGGAGCGCCAGGGCCATATTCTGCGGCTGGGGGAGGTCAAGACCCTGATCACCCAGGCCGAGTACCGCCACAAGCTGGCCAGCCTGTTTGAGGGGCGCACCCTGCTGGCGGGGGATCTGGTGAGTGGCGATCGGCTCAACCAGCCGGCCGCCGGTCGCGCCGTCGCCTACCTGATGTTCACCTCGGGCTCCACCGGCCTGCCCAAAGGGGTGGCGGTGAGCCACGGCGCCCTGGATCACTTCGCCGCTGCGGCCCGCTGCCGCTATCACCTCGATGAAGACGCGCGGATGCTGCAATTCGCCCCCTTCAACTTCGACGCCAGCATCGAGGAGGTGTTCGCCACCTTGAGCGCCGGTGCCACCCTGGTGCTGCGCACCGACGCCCTGCTCGAATCCATGCCCGCCTTCGCGGCCGGGGTGGAGCAGATGGGGATCACCCACCTCGACCTGCCTACCGCGTTCTGGAACGAGTGGGTGGTGGCGCTGACGGCGGGCCAGGCCCATATTCCTGCCGGGCTTACCACCGTCATTATCGGCGGCGAGGCGGTCTACCCCGAGCAGTTGGCCCAGTGGCAGCGCCAGGGCCGCTCCGATGTGCGCCTCTTCAACACCTACGGCCCCACCGAAACCACAGTGGTGGTGACCACCCAGGAGCTGCAGCGGGAAGACCCGAGCCAGGCCCAGTTGCCCATCGGCCTGCCGCTGCCCGGCATGCAGGCGCTCATTCTGGGGGCGGGGGAGCAACCCGCCGAGGAGGGGGAGCTGGTGCTGCTCGGCCCGCAGCTGGCCAACGGCTACGTGGGGGACGTGCAAGGTAGTTTCGATACCCTCCGTGTTGGGGCGGAGCAGATGCCTGTCTACCGCACCGGCGATCGGGTGCGATTGGTGGATGGCCGGCTGGTCTACCTTGGTCGGCGCGACAACGAATTCAAGATAAGCGGCTATCGCATCCAGCCCGGCGAGGTGGAGGCCCAGCTGCTGGCCCTGCCGGGGGTGGACGAGGCGTGCGTGCAGGGGGTGAGCATCGGCAGCGTGCGCCGGCTGGTGGCCTTCGTGGCGGGGTCGGAGCGCGACAGCCGGGTCATCAAGGCGCAGCTGGCCAAGGTGCTGCCTGCCGCCATGATCCCCACCGACTATCGCCACTATGACCAGCTGCCCCGCACCGGCTCCAACAAGCTGGATCGCAAGGCCCTGCTGGCCGCCTACCAGGCGGGCGGCGAAGCCTTGACCCTGGGCAGCGAGACCGAGAACCGGGTCGGCACTATCTGGCAGCAGATCCTTGGGCTGGCCACCATGGCGCCCACGGACAACTTCTTCGAACTGGGGGGCCAGTCCCTGCAGACCATTCAGATCGTCAACCGGCTCGGCGCCGAGTTCGGGGTGCAGGTCAAGGTCTCCGACGTGTTCGATCACCCGCGCCTGGACGACTTCTGCCGTTTCCTCGACGGCCTGCTTTCCGAGGACGAAGAGAGCGTGGAGATGGTGTGGTGATGGATAAGGAGCAACAAGCAATGGCCTTTGATTTCACTGGCAAGCGGGTCTGGGTGACCGGAGCAGGGCGCGGCATCGGCCGCGAGGTGGCGACGCAGTTCGTGGCAGCCGGCGCCTGTGTGGTGGGGCTGGATCTGGCGTTTCCCGAAGCCGATTACCCCTATGCCACCCGGCTGCTCGATATTGGCGACTCGAAGGCGGTCAACGCCTGCTGCGCAGCGCTGCTGGCAGACGGCGGGCTCGATGTGCTGGTGAACGGGGCCGGAGTGCTGCGCCTCGGCCCCACCGACGCCTTGAGCGATGACGACTGGCACGACTGCATGACGGTCAACGCCAGCGGCGTCTTCTATCTGCTGCGGGCCCTGGTGCCCCACTTCAAGGGGCAGCAGCGCGGTGCCATCGTCACCATCGGCTCCAACGCCGCCCATGTGCCGCGCATGCAGATGGCGGCCTATTGCGCCTCCAAGGCGGCGGTCACCAGCCTGACCCAGACGGTGGGGCTGGAGCTGGCCCCCTTCGGCGTGCGCGCCAACCTGGTGTCGCCGGGCTCGACGGATACCCCCATGCTGCGCGGCATGCTGCCAAGCGAGGAGGCCATGGTCCGCACCATTGCCGGGTTGCCGGAGCAGTTCAAGCTCGGCATCCCCCTGCGCAAGGTCGCCACCCCGGCGGAGATCGCCCATACCGTCCTCTTCCTGGCCTCGGATCTGGCCAGCCACATCACGCTGCAGGATCTGGTCGTCGACGGCGGCGCCACCCTGAGTGCCTGAGGCTTGAGAAACAGATGAACAATATGATTTTGCTGTTGAAACAGCTGGAACGGCAGGGGGTCAAGCTGGCTCTGAACGACAAAGGTCAGCTTATCTCCCAGTCGAGCAAGGAGGCGGTGACGCCGGCCATCGGTGCCACCATCAAGGCCCACAAGGATGAGCTGGTGCGCTGCCTGGCGGCCCGTGCCGCCTTCGAAGAACCTATCGCCGCCGAGGGCGCCCGGCAGGGGCCGCTCTCCTCGTCCCAGAGCGGGCTCTGGTTTATCGAGCAGTACGAGGAGGCCTCCCACCTCTACAATATGCCGGTCTATTTTCGCGTCAAGGGAGAGCTGGACACGGCGGCGCTGGAGTTTGCCTTCGACCACCTGTTTGCCCGCCACCCCAGCATGCGCACCCGCTTCATCAAGGACGAGGCGGGCAGGGGGGCGCAGGAGATCCTGCCCCATACGCCCTTCACGTTGCAGATTGAGGATGTGAGCGCAGAGCCCATTGCCGAGCGCGAGGCCTATGTGGCCCGCCGGGTGCGGGAAGAGATTGGACGCCCCTTCTCCTTGACCCGGGGGGATCTCAGCCGGGTGCACCTTATTCGGCTGGGCAGCCGCGAGCACGTGCTGCTGATCACCCAGCACCACATCATCTCCGACGGCTGGTCGGTCAAGAACATGTTCGCGGATCTCAAGCGCGCCTTTCTTGCCCATCAGAACCGCGAGCCCCTGCAGGTGAGCGAGCTGCCGCTCACCTACATCGACTATGCCCGCTGGTTCAACTCGGACCGTTTTCTCGATTATCACGCCGAGTTCAAGCCGTTCTGGGTCGATCGACTCGGTGGCAGCCCCGAGGTTCACGGTCTGCCGCTCGACAAGCCGCGCCCGGCCCATCAGGACAGCGGCGGCGAGCTGGTCTTCTCCACCATCGAGAGCGACCAGTGGGAGAGCTTCAAGCGCCTCTGCCAACGCCACAGCACCTCCAACTTTATCGGTCTGCACGCCCTGTTTGCCCTGCTGATGGTGCGCCAGAGCGGCGAGAAGGAGGTGGTGATCGGCACCCCGCTCGCCTATCGTGAGCGCCACGAGATCGAGTCGCTGGTGGGCTTTTTCGTCAATACCCTGGTGCTGCGCACTCAACTCAGCGGCAAGCCCAGCTTTGTCGACTATCTGCAGCAGTGCCGGGAGGAGGATCTGGCGGCCTTTGATCACCAGCTCTACCGCTTCGAGGCGCTGGCCGAGGCCATCGGCGCCGATCGCACCACCGCCATCAACCCCATCTTCCAGATCATGCTGGTCTATCAGGCCAAGGTGGACTTCAACGATCTCATCCCCGGCTGCCAGCTGGTGGAGGAGACCTCGCCTGTGCTGCCGGCCAAGACCGACATATCGGTCAAGGTGACCGAGCTGATGGACTCCGTCCGGGTGGACTGGCTGTTTGCCACCGCCCTGTTCGAGCGAGAGACCATCCAGGCTTATGCCGATCGCCTGCTGCACCTGATGCGCGCCGTGGTGGCGGCCCCCGAGACCGACATCTGGCAACTACCGCTGGAAGCGGGCACCGACCAGGCCGCGCTGGCCGCACAGCTTGCCGACTTGCCGCAAGACTACCCGAGCCGCGACACCCTGCTCTGTCATATCGAGCGGCGCGCTATTCAGTTGCCGGACGCGTTGGCGGTCAGCGACGGCGCGCAATCGTTGACCTATGGCGAGCTGGAGGTGCGAGCCAACCGGCTGGCCCACTGGCTGCTGGCTCAGGGCATCACCCCGGGCGCCGCCATCGGCATCCAGGCCAGGCGCGATGTGGCCTTCGTCATCGCCCTGCTCGCCTGCTGGAAGGCGGGGGCGGCCTATGTACCCCTCGACCCTGCCTATCCCGCCGAGCGGCTGGCCCATATCCTCACTGATGCATCCATCAACCTGGTGCTGGGTGGCGTGCCGGACCCGCGCCTTGGCGAGGCGCTGGCGGGCACGACGGCCGAATATCACGATCTGCACGGGCTGGCGCTGGACAAGATGCCAGCCAGCACGCCCGCACTGCCTCGGGACGCCGCCATGCTGGCCCAGATCATCTACACCTCCGGCAGCACCGGCCTGCCCAAGGGGGTCATGGTGGAGCAGGGCAGCCTGGTCAACCTGATGGCGGATCACGGTGAGCGCATCGCTCTTGATCAGA
Source organism: Aeromonas sp. R5-1 (assembly GCF_040908265.1). NCBI lineage: Bacteria > Pseudomonadati > Pseudomonadota > Gammaproteobacteria > Aeromonadales > Aeromonadaceae > Aeromonas > Aeromonas sp. R5-1. Next base: position 81,154 of record NZ_JBFODJ010000104.1, on the reverse strand, counting down.
ATGGGGCCATGTTCAACTGCATGTCTCTCTCGTTCGATGCGGGCAACATGACCAGCTTGCTGCCGCTCTACTGCGGCGCGGCCCTGCACTTTGGCGAGCCGGGCGAGGGGGTGATCGGTGCCGCGATCGCTTGCGGTGCCAGCCATATGATCCTGCCCACGGCGTTGTTGGCAAATCTATTGCCCCCGGCGGCTCTCGGCTCCCTCAAGGCCATCGGCTTTGGCGGCGAGGCGTGCCCGAGCAGCCTGGTGGAGCGCTGGGGGGAGCGGGTGGCGCTGTTCAACATGTACGGCCCGACCGAGTGCACTGTCACCGCGCTCTGTGCTCGGCTCACCCCGGGGGCGCCCATCACAATCGGTCGACCCGTCAACCACCTGAAGGCGCTGATCCTGGACGAGGCGGGCAACCTCTGCCCGGTGGGGGTCCCCGGTGAGCTCTGCCTGGCGGGGCTGGGGCTGGCCCGCGGCTACCTCAATCTGCCAGAGCGCACTCAGGAAGCCTTTATCGAGCTGACACTGGCGGCACGTACCCATCGCCTCTATCGCACCGGCGATCGGGCCTTGCTGCGCCGCGACGGCAACATCCAGTATCTGGGCCGGATAGACGAGCAGATCAAGCTGCGCGGCTATCGCATCGAGCCGGGTGAGATAGAGACCCGGCTTGCCGAATTGTGCCCGGTTATCCGCCAGATCAAGGTGGTGGTGCAGGAGGGGCGTCTGCTCGCTTACGCCTGTTTGCAGGCCGGGGCAAGGGAGCCCGACGGCGATGCCCTGCTGCAGCGGGCCGGCGAGTGCCTGCCCGAATACATGGTGCCGGCGCGCCTCTGCTGGCTGCCCGAGATGCCGCTCACTCCCAACGGCAAGCTGGACTTGCGCCGCCTGCCCGCCATCGTCTGGCAGCAGAGCAAGGGCGAGCCGCAAAACGAACTGGAGCAGACCGTGCTTGCTATCTGGCAGGGGGTGCTCAAGCAGCCGCTCGGGGTGGAAGATGACTTCTTCCGCTTAGGCGGTGACTCCATCCTCAGCATCCAGCTCACCACCAGGCTGCGGGATGCGGGGCTGCACTGCAGCGTGAAGGACGTGTTCGAAGCCAAGACGGTGCGCCGCCTCTGCCGCCAGCTAGGCCAGCAGCAGGCGGTCAGCCACAGGAGCGAGCAGGGCAGCCTGACCGGCGAGTTCCCGCTCCACCCCATTCAGCACTGGTTCTTCGAGCAGGGCTTTGCCAAGCCCGGTCACTGGAATCAGGGGGTGATCCTGCGCCTGCCGGCCGGGGCGGACGATGAGGCCCTGCGCGGCTGGCTGGAGATCCTGCGCCAGCACCACGATGCCCTGCGTCTGGCGGTGACTCCGACCGGTCAGCGCTACCTGGCCGAACTGCCATTGCCGCCGCTGCCGACCCTGGATGCCGCCAATCTAGACGAGGCCGAACTGCAGGCCCGCCTGACCGAGCTGCAGGGAGATCTCGACCCTGCCAGCGGCCACACTTTGGCCTGGGCCCGCCTGCGCAATCTCTCCCTCGAGGGGGCGCGCGAGGGCGAGACGGTGGAGGGGCTCTTCCTCGCCTTCCATCACCTGGTCATCGATGCGGTCTCCTGGCGCATTCTGGCCGAGGATCTGGCCCGGGTGAGCAGGGGCGAGCCGCTGCCCGCCAAGGGCAGCAGCTATCGCCAGTGGGGCGAGGGGCTCGCGGCCTACGCCAAGCGAGAAGAGGAGCAGCTTGGCTTCTGGCTGGCTCAGGGGGAGGCCAGCAAGCCAGGCTTGCTGGAGGAGCGACGCGCCGCCGATGGCCGCGCCGCTGCCAGCCTGCTGCAACTGAGTCAGGAGACCACGGCTCGTCTCATCGACACCGCCAACCAGGCCTACTTCACTCAGGTGCCCGACCTGCTGCTGGCGGCACTGACTCGTACCCTGAGCGAGCAGGGTTACGGCAACCGTCACTGCGTGATGCTGGAAGGACACGGCCGCGAGGCCATCGATGCTGAACTGGACGTGAGCCGTACCCTGGGCTGGTTCACCAGCACCTATCCGCTGGCGCTGGCGGATGCCAAGGAGTGGGACGCGCTGGTGTGCGCCACCAAGGAGCAGCTGCGCGCCGTGCCGGACAAGGGGGTGGGCTTCAACGCCCTGCGACTGCACCACCCACGTGGCTGGGCACTGCCCGAAGCCCTGATCGTCTTCAACTACCTGGGGGTCAGTCATCAGGGCGAGGCCGCTCAGCCCTGGCAGCCTCTGCCGCTGGCACCGGGGGCCCCCACGTCCCCTGACAACCTGCCGCGGGAGCTGGTCAGCCTGCACGGGGGCGTCTATGACGGGCGCCTCACCCTGCGTCAGGTCGGCGCCCTCAACCAGCAAGGGAGCGACGCCCTGATGGCGCGGCTGGCGGACAACCTGACGGCACTGGTGGAGCACTGCTGCAACCTGAAGGTTCCGCGCCATACCCCGAGCGATTTCCCGGGGCTTGGCCTCTCGCAAGCCGCGCTCGATCGGGTGCTGAGCGGACGCGAGGTGGAGACCCTGCTGCCCATGACCTCGCTTCAGCAGAGCATGTTCCATCACAGGGCGCTGCTGCCCCGGGATCACGCCTATCACCTGCAGACCGAGATGGACTATCACCAGCCGCTGGACGTGGCGGTCTACCGTCAGGCCTGGCAGGGGCAGATCGCTCGCTGGCCGGCCCTTCGCAGCGAGCTGGTACTGGCTGACGGGGTCGCGCTGCAGCGCATCCTCAAGCACGCCGAGTTGCCATTCCACTATGAGGACTTGTCTGATGTGGGAAATGCAGAGGCTCGGGTCCAGGCCTATCGCGAGCAGGATCTGGCCCGCCCGATCCCGCTCGAGCAGGCGCCCCTGCTGCGGCTTGCCTGCTTCAAATTGGCCCCCGATCACCACAAGGTTGTCTTCAGCGCCCATCACGGCGTGCTGGATGGCTGGAGCGGCCCCGTGTTGCTGGGGTCCTTGCATCGCGCCTATCAGGCGCTGATGAACGGCCTGCTGCCGCAGGGCGAGCCGGATACCGCCTGGCTCGAGTTTGGCCGCCATATCGCCAGCCAAGCCCGCAGCGCCAAGGCTTACTGGCAGGGGCGGGAGGAGCTGCTAACAAAGCCTAACGATCTCGCCTGCCTGTTCGGGGTGACGCTGGACGCTGGCGCAAGCGGGCGCCACACCCAGCAGCGACCGGCGGTGTGCGCCACGGTGCTGCCGGCCGAGGTGGCGACCTTGCTCGCCCATCGTGCCCGCGACCTGGGCGTGACTGCGGGCCTGTTGGCCCAATATGCCTGGCACCGTCTGCTGGCACGCCGCTCTGACGATGCCGTCACCCTGGTGGGCAACGTGACCCCAGGCCGGGATTACCCCATCGAGGGGATCACCGCGAGCGTCGGGCTCTATATCAACAGCCTGCCGTTGGCCCTGGCGTGGCGCACCGAGCTGACCCTGGCCGAGCATATCGCCCGGTTGCAGGCCGATCTGATGGCGCTCAATGAGCACGGCACCCAGTCGCTGGCGGCACTGACCAAAGGCCGGTCGCGTCTGTTCCAGAGCCTGTTCGTGTTCGAGAACTATCCCATGCCGGCAACCCCTGCCGCCCCCGAACCCCACCAGTTGGTGCCGCGCTTTGGCGCCGTGGTGGAGAAGGTGGAGCTGCCGCTCTCCTTGGTGGTCAGCAGCCGGGGCGAGACGCTCCAGCTGCGCCTCGAGTTCGATGGCGAGCAGATCCCCGAGGCCCGGGCCGAGGCGGTGCTGGCTGACTGGCTGGCCGAGCTCGACTGGCTGGCGCAGGCGGATCTGAGCCAGCCGGCCAGCGTGGCGGCGGTACAGTCCCCGGTGATGCCGCAGGTGGTAGCCACCAGGGCGGAGCCCGGCCTGGCTCAGCCGCCGGCCGAGGCCCGCGTGCTGGTGGCCCTGTGGGAGCGCCAGTGCGGCTTGCCCGGCATCTGGCAGCAGACCCTGTGTGAACTCGGGGTGGATTCGGTGCAGCAGCTCGCCCTGCTGGCGGCCCTCAACGAGGTATTCGCGCAGGATCGGGCGCCACTTACCCTGCAGACCCTCAAGGCCCATCCATCCCCCAGCCGGCTCTATCGGCACTGGCTGGTGCACCAAACGGAGGCCGCGCTATGACGGTGACCATCAAGCATAAGGCTCCGCTCGTGCAAACCCGGCCTGCCCCCCGTGAGGGCGCGGCCAACCTGGGTGCGCGGCTGGCGGCCTGTCTGGCCGCCAGCCCGCTCGCCCCCGCCATCCGTATGGGCGTGGGCATGAGTGTGGACATGGCAGAGAGCCGTGACGGTGCAATCGCAGGGCAGTGGCTCAGCTACGGCGCGCTCAATGCCAGGGTCGGCGAGATTGCCGCCCGTTTGCAGGGGCTGGCGGTGGGGGAGCGGGTTGGCCTCTATCTCTCCCGCAGCCCCGATCTGGTGGCCAGCCTGCTGGCCTGCCTGCGCCTCGGTCTCACCTTCGTGCCCCTTGAACCGGATTTTCCGGTGGAACGACTGCAGGGGATCGCCCGCCAGGCGCGCCTGTCGGCGGTGATCTGCGACGGCGACAGACCGGCTCCCGCCTTCGGTTGTCCGCTGCGCACTCTCGACGGGCCGGCAGCTGCAGGGCCGGTCTCCTGGCCCCAAGTGGATGATGCCCTGGCTGCCTACATGATGTTCACCTCGGGCTCCACCGGCGAGCCCAAGGGGGTGGTCATCAGCCGGCGGGCCCTGCTCTGCTTCCTCGACGGGATCCGTGAGCGGCTCGGGCTTTCACCTGGCTGCCACTGGCTCTTCATCACCACCCCGGCCTTCGACATCTCGCTGCTGGAGATGCTGGGGCCGCTCTGGGACGGTGGCCGGCTGACGGTGGCCGGCGGTGAGCACAACAAGGATCCCCTGGGGATGCTGGCCCTGCTCGAGGCCGACCCCTCCATCAACTGGCTGCAGGCCACCCCGGCCTGCTGGCGCATGCTGCTCAAGGCGGGCTGGCAGGGGCGCAATACCCTCACCGCCCTGTGCGGTGGCGAGGCGCTGGACCCAGGTCTGGCCGAGCAGCTCTGTGCCCGCCCCCGGCGGCTGTGGAACTGCTATGGGCCGACCGAGGCCACCGTCTGGTCGCTGGTGAGCGAGGTGATCTGGCCGCCGGTTGGCGGGCAGATCACCATCAGCCACAGCCTGCCCGGCTATCGTCACTGGGTGCTGGACGAGGCGGGGCAGCCGGTGGCAGAGGGGGAGTGCGGCGAGCTCTGCATCGAGAGCCCGGCCCTGTGCGAGGGGTACTGGCGCAAGCCGGCCTTGACCAGCGCCGCCTTCCTGCGCCTTGCCACCCATCGCCTCTATCGCACTGGCGATCGGGTGCGCCTCCTTGGGGCGGACCGCTTCCTCTATCTGGGACGGCGCGACGATCAGATCAAGCTGCGGGGCTTTCGCATCGAGCTCGGCGAGGTGGAGGCGGGACTGCGCCGCCAGGCCGGAGTGCAGGAGGCGGCGGTGCGTCTGGTGGGCGAGGGGGACGAGGCCATGCTGGTGGGCTACGTGGAGGCGAAAAGCGGGGTGACCCTCAACCGGCTGGCCCTGCGCAAGGGGCTGCAGGCGACGCTCCCGCACTACATGGTGCCGACACGGCTCATCCTGCTGGATGCCCTGCCCAAGACCGGCAGCGGCAAACTGGACAGAAAGGCGCTGCCATTGCCGGTGTGACAAAGGGCTTGCAGGCTCGATGCCTCAACAACAGGGTGCTGGCACGGATCCTCTTGCTGGATGCCCTGCCCAAGACCGGCAGTGGCAAGCTCGACAGAAAGGCGCTGCCATTGCCCGAGTAGGCGACCTTGCCGGACGGTAAGAGCGATGGATAAAAAAGAAGCCCGCATCATGCGGGCTTCTTGTTGGCCGTCAACCGAGGGATTAGTGAGCGATGGGGGCGGCATCCGGTTTGGTCAGCAGGCGCTCGACGTCGTCGATCACCTTGAGGGCCGCCTGGGGGCCGCCGGTGGAGGTCCAGAGTGACCCGTCCACGGCGCCGAAGCGCTTGCCCTTGATGGCGCCGAGCTGCTGGAAGGCCGGGGTCTGCTCGGCCTGCTTCATGGCATCCACCGCATCCCCGCTGGTGCTGAGGGTGCCGATCACCAGCCAGTCACCGTCCAGCAGGTTGAGGGATTCGAGGCTCAGGGCCGGGGAGTGGGGGCTCTTGTCGCCAATCTGGTGGGAGGGGCGGGTGAGCCCCATCTCGGTGACCACGCTGCTGGCAAAGGTGCCGCCGTGCATGTAGCTCGGCCCCTTGGGGTTCCAGCGCACTATGCTCATCTGCTCCCCCTGATGCTGGGCGAGCTTGCTGCGGGCCTCTGCCAGGCGGGCCTCATACCGGGTGAGGAACGCCTTGGCCTCGGCCCCCCGGTTCATCGCGTCGGCGCTGCGACCGAACACGGTTTTCCAGGGCTCGCCCCAGTTGCCGGTGACGACGGTAGGGGCGATCTCCTTGAGCAGGGCGAGGAGCTCGGGCTTGGTCTGGCCGGTGAGGATGAGGTCCGGCTCCAGATCGATGAGGGTCTCCAGATTGGGGTTGTCCAGATCCCCGACCACGGCGATCTCCTTGCCCGCCTTGTCCAGCAGATAGCGGGGCAGGGTGGACTGGCCGCGTCCATTGACGGTGCCTACCGGCTGCACCCCCAGAGTCAGGGCGCTGTCGAGATCGAGTTCGCTCAACACGACGACCCGCCGGGGCGCATCGGGGACGCTCTGAGACTGGCCGTTGGCATCGATGACCTGGCGGCTGCCCGCCTGGGCCTGGAAGCCCGTCAGGCTGGCCAGCATGAGCAAGGTGGCCAGCGGGGAGAAGATCTTCATGGTGACATCCTTATGGGTGAAATCGGTGGGCCGGAGTCTGTGGAAAGTGCCTGAGAGCCGCCCGGCCAGCCCCGAATGGGCGGGGACATGCTACCACAAAGCAAGTGAGAAGCGTTGTCATTTGTATTTGTGGCATGGCCTCGGCTTGCTTTGGTACCATCGCAGGCCCCTGTCAGGAGCCTTTCATGTTGCCTCGTTGTCCCTCACTCGATGGACCCTTTGTCCGTCAATTCGATACCTTGTGCCTGCCGGGCCTGGAGACGCTGTCTCTTCATCGGGTCAGTTTTGATCCCGCCGCCTTCTCGCCGGAGTGCTTTGGGGCGCAGGGCATCATCTTGCCTGCTTCATTGCAGGGGGCTGCCCCCAAGCGCCTCGGGGAGTTTCTGGCGGGGCGTCTCGCAGCCCGTGAGGCCCTGCGTCCCTTCGGTCTTGCAGGATGCAGCGTGGCCATCGGAGCGGCCCGGGAGCCACTCTGGCCTGAGGGGGTGGAGGGGAGCATCAGCCACAGCCGGCTGGCGGGAGAGGGGGTTGCCCTGTGTGCGGTGCGCCCGGGCCAGGAGGGCATAGGGCTGGATCTGGAGGCCTGGCTCGATGGCGACCAAGGGGCGCAGTTCTGGCCCGGTATCATGGATGGAGAGGAGTGGGGACGGCTGGAGGCTGGGGCTCACGACGCCCAGCTGAGCCTGGCAGAGGGACTGACTCTGGTGTTTTCCGCCAAGGAGAGCCTCTTCAAGGGGCTCTATCCCCGGGTGGGGCGCTACTTTGACTTTCTCGATGCCCGCTGGCTCGCCATGACGGCGCAGACTCTCACCCTGGAGCTCAAATGCCCGCTGACACCGACCCTGCCCGCCGGCTGGCGCTGCACCCTGCACTGGCAAGCCCTGCCGGGGGGCGTGCTCACCGTCTTGCTGCTGTGAGCACGATGCCAGCGCCCGGATAACGCCAACGCAAAGCCCAGAGAAAGAAACCGCCATCAGGCGGTTTCTTTCTCTGGCACAGGGTATGGCTCAGGCCGACACGCCATGGTCGGCGCGCAGGCGAGGCACTTCGTCAGCGCGGCGGCGGGGCACGATGACAGGGGCCCCGTCGCCGGGGGCGTGCAGTATGTCCACATCGGTTTGGTAGAGGCGATCGATGAGGGGCTTGGTCACCACCTCCCGGGCCGGGCCCATGGCCTGGATGGCGCCATCCCCCAGGGCAATCAGCTCGTCGCAGTAGCGGGCGGCGGTGGCGAGATCGTGGATGACGATAAGCACCGTCTTGCCCTCGGCGGCGACCCGATGGATGGCCTCCATCACCTCGGTCTGGTGGCCGATGTCCAGCGCGCTGGTGGGCTCGTCCAGCAAGATGATGTCCGCATCCTGTGCCAGCACCATGGCGAGCCACACCCGCTGGGCCTGACCGCCGGACAGCGAACTGGCGCTCTGGTGCCAGATGGCATCAAGCTGCATCCGCTCCCGGGCCCAGTCCACCATGCGGGCATCTTCCTCGCTCCACTGATTGAACCAGCCCTGATGGGGATGGCGGCCATATTGCACCAGCTGCTCCACCAGGATACCGGGGGGGACCAGGGGACGTTGGGGCAGATAGGCGAGTTCCCGAGCCAGGGCTTTGGCGCCATAGGCACCGAGTGGCTTCTCCTTGAGCAGGATCTCCCCGGACCGGGGCTGCTCCTGTCCCGCAAGGAGCTTGAGCAGCGTGGATTTGCCGCCGCCGTTGGGGCCGACGATCCCCACCAGCTTGCCCCGGGGGAGGGAGAAGGAGATCTCCTTGAAGATGGTCTTTTGCGGGTAGCCGAACTGGAGTCGGTTCACGGTGAGCGTCATCGGGCGGCCCTCGGTCTGTATTGAAAATGGATGAATGCCATGGTCAGTCGGCCTTCTGGCGATCTTTGAGCAGGATGAAGAGCAGCAGCAGGCCGCCGAGAATGCGGGTCATGATGCCGGTAGCCACCTCGTGGGGGCTGGCCAGCACCCGCACCAGGGTGTCGCTTGCGAGCAGCATCAGGGCGCCGCACAGGGCGGCAATCCAGAGCGGCACGATGCGATCCCGGCTGAGCCAGGAGGCAAGGATGGGGGCCGCCATGGCGATGAAGACCACGGGGCCGCCGATGGCGGTGCCAAGAGCTGCGACAATGATGGCCTGGGCCAGCACCCCGAGCTGCACCCGGTTCACGTTGACCCCGAGAGTTCGGGCGGTGACAGGTCCCAGGCGCAGCACGCCGAGGGAGCGGGAGAGACAGACGGTCCAGGGACAGATGAGCAGGAGCAGCAGGCTCACCGGCAGCAGGGTGCCATAGCCCTGACCGACGAAGTTGCCCATGTTCCACAGATAGAGGCTGGTGAGGTGTACCAGGGACTGGGTGGACATGACGAACTGGCCGAGGGCGTTCATCAGCTCCGAGACCCCGATGCCGATCACCACGAACAGGTAGCCCTGCTCCCCCGGCTTGTTGCACAGGGCATAGAGCACGGCGGCGGCAAACAGGGCGCCGAAGGGGGCGGCCCACCAGGGCCAGGTGCCCAGGGTCAGATAGAGAGAGAAGATGATGATGGCAAGAGATGCCCCCTCGTTGACCCCGATCATGTCCGGGGTGGCGAGGCGGTTTCGCACCAGGGTCTGCACCAGGCAGCCCGAGAGTCCCATGGCGGCGCCGGCCACCAGCACCGCCAACAGGCGCGGCAGTCGGATCTTGAAGACGGTCACCTGATCGAGTCTGCTTCCCTCCCCGAGCAGGGTCTGGATCACCCCCATCATGGTGATCTTGCCGGAGCCCAGGGTGAGGGCCAGCAGGGAGAGCAGGGTGAGGGCGACCAGGAGCCCCAGGGTGATGAGCCAGGCGCGGCGGTGCAGCAACAGGGTGCGGCTGCCAAGGCGAAGGCAGAGGGTGCCGCTCGGGAGTGAGAGAGAGTTTTTCATGGGCGTGACACCTTATTTGACGGCCAGCAGGGAGCGGAAGCCGCCGCTGCGCACCACCAGGATGAGCACGGGCGCCCCGATGAGCGCCAGAATGACGCCGTTGGGCAGCTCGTAGGGCTGGATAAGCCAGCGGGCCAGCACATCGGCACCGAGCAGAAAGAGCACCCCGAACAGGGCGGAGAAGCGCACCTGGATGGCGAGGCGAACCGGCTCCACCAGGCGGGCGCAGTAGGCGGCGAGGAAGCCGACAAAGCCGATGGGACCGGCGATGGCGATGGCGCAGGCGGTGAAGAGCGTTGCGGCCAGGAGCACACCGATGCGCACCCGGGTGGGGCGGATGCCGAGGGCCCTGGACTGGTGATCCCCCATCTGCATCAGGGTGAGAGGGCGACAGAGCGCCAGGGTCAGCAGCAGGGCGGCCAGGGCGAAGGGGACCACGGTGAGTACCGCTTCCAGACTGGAGGCGGCAAGGGACCCTAAGTTCCAGAAGCGGAACTGCTCCAGCACCACCCGGTTGGAGAGCAACAGGAAGTTGGAAAGACCGCCGAAGGTGGCGGAGAGGGCGACCCCTACCAGGATGAGCTTGAGGGGGTTGGAGCGCCCCACCATGAGGCCGAGGCCCAGCACGATGAGGTTGCCGAGCAGGGCCCCCATACCGGACCAGAGCAGATAGCCGTAGGCGGATTCGACGCCAAACCAGGTGAGGCCGATCACCAGGGCAAAGACGGCGCCGGCATTGACCCCGAGCAGGCCGGGTTCGGCCAGGGGGTTGCGGGTGGCACTTTGCAGCATGGAGGCCGCCAGGGAGAGTGATGCCCCCACCACCAGGGCTGCCAGGGTACGGGGCAGGCGCAGGGTATGGACTATCATGGCGAGCTTTTCATCGGCCACGAAGGCGGGATCGCCCATCAGGAAACCGGCGACCTCGCGGCCACCATAGACACCGGCCCCGGTGGCCAGTGACAGACAAATCAGCAGGAAGAGGAGCAGCACGCCGAGCCAGAACAGCCGAGCTTGGTATCTGAGCACTCAATGACTCCTTGAATTCGGGGAGGCAGAAACGCAAAAAGGGAGCCCCGCGACCGGGGCTCCCGCAGACAGGATGGATTACAGCTTGTAATCGACCCCTGCGTAGACGGTGCGACCTTCCAGGATGAAGTCGGCGTCGGTCGCCACCTCGTCACGCTGGGTGTTGGTGAGGTTGGTGATGCCGAGCTTGAAGTCCAGGGCCGGCGTGACGGTCCACTTGGTGTTCACGTCCAGGGTCTGGTAGTGCTTGGAGGTGAATGCCTGGGCGTTGCGGGCCGGCACCTTGATCACCTGGCTGCCGACATACTGCCAGGCCAGGTTGGCGCTGACCACGTCGCTCGCCTTCCAGTCCAGGCCGATGTTGCCGGTGTGATCCGGGGTCTTGGCCAGATCGTCACCCGTGCTCTTGTCTTCGGAGTCCAGCAGGGTCAGGTTGCCGGTCAGCTGTACGTTGTCCAGCACGTCGAACCAGCCGGTCAGCTCCAGCCCCTTGATACGGGCCTTCTTGACGTTGAGGTAGGTCATGACGGTCGGACGGTAGCCCGGGCCCCACTGATCGCTCTGGATCAGATCCTCGATCTCGTTGTGGAAGCCGGTCACCCCTGCGCCGAAGCGATCGGCGTTGTAGGCGGTGCCAAGCTCGTAGCTGACGGAGGTTTCCGGCTTCAGATCCGGGTTGCCTATCACCTTGCAGGCGCCGCGGCAGGCGGTGGTGGCGAACCCTTCGCTGGACTGGGCCAGGGTCGGGGCCTTGAACGCCTTGCCGGCGCCCCCCTTGATCACCCACTCGTCACTCAGGGAGTAGAGGGCGTAGGCACGGGGGCTGAACTCGTTGCCATAGGTCTCGTGGTGATCCAGACGGCCGGAGAGCGTCAGGGCCAGATCCCCAAAGCCGAACTCGTCTTGCAGGTAGAGAGCGCTCTGGCTCGCATCCACGCTGCCGTTCTGGATGCTGCGGCTGTGCTCCAGCTCGGTCTTGCGGAACTCTGCACCTGAGGTCAGCAGGTGATCCCCGAGGTAGCCGCTCAACTGGCCATCCACCGTGTTGTTGGTCTGGGTGATGTCGGCGGCGCCACCGTTGAGCTGGGAGTCATCCATCAGATCGGTCTGCTCGAAGTAGTAACGAGCGCGGCTGTCGAAGTGTTCCCAACGGCCGTTGTGGGTCAGCCCCAGGCTCAGGCGATCGAGTTTCTGCACGTTGTGGGGAGTGGCCGGTGCGGTCGGGGCACGGGGCACGTTGTTGAAGTAGCTGTCCATGTCGTTCTGGTTGTAACCCAGATCGAAGTCGATGTCCTGGTTGTCGGCCACCAGCCACTTCAGGCTGGAGAGCACGTTGACCACTTCCCGTTTCTCCAGGGCGTCGGCATCCGGGTTGTTGGACTGATCGCTCTTCCAGCGATCCCGCTGATAGCCTTCCACCACCACGCTGCCCAGCAGCTTGTTGTCGATCAGGGCGCCGGAGACGAAGGCGCTACCCTGGTTGGCATCCCCGCCATCCCCCTTGGTGGGCATGGTGTGGGTGTAGCCGACGGCCGCTTCGGTGTTCTCCTTGGCCTGGCGCAGGATCACGTTGACCACGCCGCCGAGGGCATCGGCCCCGTACAGGGAGGAGACGGGACCGCGGATCACCTCGATGCGCTCGATGGCGGCCATGGGGATGGAGCTTAAGTCGAAGTCGTTGCCAAAGGAGCTGCCCAGGGTCTCGCGGGCGTTGACCCGCTTGCCGTTGACCAGCAGCAGGGTGTAGTCACCGCCCATGCCGCGGATCTTGATCTCGTTGCGACCCGTGGGGTTGGTGCCGATGATGTTGACACCGGGCACGTGCTTGAGGGCATCGCCGATGTTGTTGACGTTCATCTTGTCCAGATCGGCGCGGGTGACCACGGAGACGCTGGCCGGGGCGGTCAGCTCGGTGTGCTTGGTCTGGGTGGCGGTGACCACCACCGTTTCGTTGGCCTTGACGGACTCGGCCTGGGCCAGGCCCGGTACGGCCAGCAGACCAAGGGAGAGCAGAATGGGGTTCAGTTTAAAGAGGCCGTGCTGCAACTGCATTGTCAAAAACTCCATGGATATAACTGAGGTTATGGGGTCCGGATTCTTGTGATCCGGTGCTCACTGACTTCCTTGTCTGGCGGTGCCAGAGGCAGGATTATTGTTATCTCTTGTGCGCTTCAGGCCCCGGATGAGGAACCAGACACCGGCGCAGGCCACTAGGGTGCACGCAATGTTGATCCAGGCCAGGGTGGGGAAACCGTGCAGGGCGCCCCCCTCGTCGGAGACCAGATATCTGGCGGAGAACAGGCTGCCTAGGCCCGCCGCCACATTGGTGATCGAGCCCTGGAAAGACATGAAGGCGGCGCGCTGATGGGGGGCCGGAATGGCCGCCGTGACCGCGAGGGTGGTGCTGGCGCGGGCGGAGCTCAGGGCCATGAAGAGGGTGAACAGCAGATAGAGAGGCAGGCCTGCCGGCAAGGCAAAGCCCACCAGGGTGATCAGGGCCAGGGCCAGGCTGGTGAGCAGGATGGCGCCCTGGGCGCGGCCCTGATCGATCCAGCCGCCGCACAGGCGCATGGTGGCCATGCTGGCAAGGCCGCCGCACAGATAGAGGCTGGCGATCTGCTCGCGCGGGAAACCCAGGTTGAACTGGAAGTAGTTGGCAAAGTGCGGAATGAGCAGGAAGTGGCCGAACATCTGCAGGCAGAGGATGAAGAGGGCTCCCTGGCAGAGCGGTGACCCCAGCAACTGGCGCATCCCCTGGCCTGCCGGGGCCGGGTTGACCGGCAGGGACGGCAGCCAGATGGCACACAGCAGGGCCAGCAGCAGGCCGCCTGCACCAAACAAGAGGAAGGGGCTCTGCCAGCCAGACCACTGGGCCAGCACGAGGGCCGCGGGCACGATCAGAATGGCGGCCAGGGAAAACGCCATGCCCACGTAGGCGAGGCGGCGGCCCCGCTCGGCGGGCGGTACCAGATCCAGCACCGCCGCCATCAGGATGGCCCCCAGGGGGCCGGCCACGCAGCCGGACAGGATAAAGATCAGCAGCAGGGTCTGGCTATCCTCGGCCAGGGCGCAAGCCATCAAGAGCAGGAAGCGCAGGACCAGCAGTACCAGCAGGGCGGGTTTGCGGTTGACCCGATCGAGCCAGGGGGCGGCCAGGAGGCCCAGCAGGGCGGCTCCCAGGGTGGCGCCACCGCTGAAGTAACCTGTCTGCTCCGGCAGCATCCCCAGGCGGGTTACCAGTTCCGGGCCAAGGGGCATCACCATCATCATGCAGCCCATGGAGAGCATGTTGATGAGCAGCGCCAGGTGGATGGCGGCAGGGGTGGATGCGATGGATTCTGGCTTCATCAGAGGCTGACTCGAAAAAATGAGTCCGAATTGTATCCGAGGGTTTTTGTTGTGACAACAAATGATAACCATTTTTATTTGTATTGATTAGTATCTTAACGAGTCTTTATCTGGTGCCTCTGTGTGGGGATGCATACCAGGCCCGTAGCAATCGGGGCGCCATGGACCATGATGGCAGGAAGCGAGAGGGTGGCGGTGAACGCCGGGAGGAGAAGATGCGCGCTGGATCAGGGTATTGGGGGCTGGGGTGCTGCCTGTTGCTGGCATTGCCCCTGAGGGCCGAAGTGAAGGTCATACCGGTATTCGAGGCGGATGCCGCGGTGCAGACGCTCAAGGAGATCTACCCGGATCTCGGGGTGAGCGCCATGGGCAACCAGCTGGTACTGAGCGGAACCCCCGCCCAGTTGCAGGAGGCCGAGCGTACCCTGGCGCAAGTGAACCAGCCGCCCCAAAGCCTGCTCATCGAGTGGCGGGTGGATGGCGCCTCCAGCAGTCAGCAGGCCGGAGTGGGGCTGGGCCTGGATGCCAAACGGCAGTGGCTGCTGGAGGGGGATGCCCGGCACTATGAACGCAGCCAGAGTGACAACTGGCAGGTGCGTGGCCTCTCCGGGCGGCCCGTGTTGTTGCAGATGGGGTCCTATCAGCCGGTCACCTTTTACCAGTGGCAGGGGGGAAGGGTGGTGGGCATGATGCCGCTGATGAACGGTCTCTACGCCACCGCGACCCTGATAGGGGACAGGGTGCAGGTGGCCCTCAGCAGTGAACAGGCAAGAGTGGAGCGAGGCAACATACACACCGGCCAGAGTGCCACCGAGGTGAGCGGCGCCCCGGGCCAGTGGCTGACGGTGGGGGAGCTTTCCACAACCCAAGGCAGCCGGGAGGCCGCGATCGCCAATCCATCAGGCATGGGCGGGGCCAGCGGTAGCGAGCGCCAGACTCTGCAGATCCGGGTCACGCGCCAGTGAACCAGCCTGTCAGTGGGGCTGATCCAGAGCGTAATCCCGCAACTGGCGGCTTCTTAGCAGATACCAGAGCGCCCAGAGGCTGGCGATCAGCACCAGGGCGGTGGGCCAGTTGAACGACCACTGCTGCAGATTGAGGCTGTGCAGTTGCATCAGAAGGCCACTGACGGCAGAGCAGAGCAGCAGCAAGGGGCTGTGGCGTCTGAGCCAGGCTCTGGCACTGTGGGTCTGGCGATGGGTGCCGCCGCAGGCGAGCAGCGCCAGCATGGCGGGCACGTCCGTCAGCAGGCTGATATAGAGGGTGAGCTTGTCCGGGTAGAAGAGGGTCAGGATGGCGCTGCCACTCTCCCGGGTGACCCCCGCCATCAGAAACAGCCAGACCGAGCGGGTCAGCAAGAGGGCGATGGGCCAGAACCAAAGCGGGGGGCGCAACTGGCCGTGATCGTCGTAACGGTGTTCGGGGTAGAGGGTCATGGTGGCCCGGTATCCATTCATGCAGTGCGAGTGATGAAGGGGATATGGGGCACAGGGCAGGCCATTGCAAGGCCGGCGACGGCCGGGAATTAATCGGGGGGTCAGCCCCCCCAATCCGCAGTATTTAGTTGCCGGGTTCCGGCGTCACAGCCAGCCTTTTCGCTTGAAGAAGAGACCGGTGCCCAGCGATGACATCACCATCAGCACCAGGGAGAGGGGATAGCCGTACTCCCAGGCGAGCTCCGGCATGCGGCCAAAGTTCATGCCGTAGATGCTGGCGATAAGGGTCGGCGGCAGGAAGATCACTGCGGCTACCGAGAAGATCTTGATCACCTTGTTCTGCTCCAGATTGGTCACCCCCATGGACGCCTCCAGCTGGAAGTTGATCTTGTCGAACAGGAACTGGGTATGGGGCAGCAGGGATTCCACGTCGTGCAGCATCTCGTCGATCCACTTGTTCTGCTCCCCCGTCATGCGCTGGCGCAGACTGCGTTTGAGGAAGCGCAGGGCGCGGCGGGTATCGTGCAGGGAGAGACGGATCTGGCCGTTGGCCTCTTCCTGGGCCATCAGCTCCTTGAGCATGGGGTTGATCTGGTCCGGCTCGAAGATCTGATCGGCGGTGTTCTCCAGGGTCTTGTAGCCATCCTCGATGAGATCCGAGAGATACTCCACCTTGAGGTTCTGCACCTCCAGCAGGATGTCGAGGGCATCTTCGACCTCCAGCCTGTCCTGACGCATGTAGTGGCGCAGCAGACGCACCAGGCCGATGTCATCCTCGCGAATGCTGATCAGCAGGTTGTTGCGCAGGGTAAAAGAGACGTGCACACCCTTGGTGTCGCGACCGATGCGCTGGGGAAACAGGGAGTGGATGTGCAGACCGTCGGTGTCCCAGTAGAAGCGGGCGGATGCCTCGATGTCATCGAGCTCCTCCTTGTCCGGCACCTCCTCCAGGAACAGGCCCGTCAACCATTCTCGCTCCGCAGTGTCCGGCTTGTAGGCATCCAGCCAGACGGTGTTGTCGGGAACGATGTCATCCGGCCCGAGCGTGACTATGTCCAGCACCTTGTTGTTGAGAATGTAGGCGGTGATCATCTGTCCCCCCTTAAGAAGTCATGGGTAATCAGGGATGGTTGCACAGGTTCATGCGGCCTTAGATCGCACGGAAAGCGATCCCATGAAATAGCATAACGAGGCCGATGGACAACCTGAATGCGGCGAACTATACAGGGGCGGGACCCGCTTGTCAGGGCCTATTCATCAGGGGTTCAGCCTGTTCGCTCAAAAAAGCGGCGAGGTCGGATCAGCCGTGGCGACCCCGATGCGGGCGATCCCGGCGTCGCCTCCTTTGTTCGCCCTGGTGTGGGGGAGGGCCCGAGCTCACCGGCGGGAATGGCGGGTTGCTGGTCGCCCTGCGACAGCCCCCGGCCAAGCGTAGGAAACGGTCTCCGTGCGGTGTTCCGGGGCTGCGTCTCCTTGTTATCTGCTCTGGTTTGCGTGGGCAAGCCTGTTACATATTGGGGTAGTTGGGGCCCGAGCCGCCCTGGGGCGGCGTCCAGACGATATTCTGGCTGGGATCCTTGATGTCGCAGGTTTTGCAGTGAATGCAGTTGGCAGCGTTGATCTGCAGCCTTGGCCGGGTATCCCCATCGAGGATCTCGAACACCCCCGCCGGGCAGTAGCGCTGGGCGGGTTCGGCCCAGGTGGGCAGGTTGACCTCGACCGGAATGCGCGCGTCCTGAAGGGTCAGGTGACAGGGTTGATCCTCGTCGTGGCTGGTGCTGGCCAGATAGACGGAGGAGAGCTTGTCGAAGCTGAGCTTGCCGTCGGGTTTGGGGTAGTCGATGGGCTGGCAACGGCTGGCCAGGCGCAGCTGGCGGTAATCCGGCTCCTTGTCCAGCAGAGTAAAAGGAGAGGTCAAGGCAAAGAGTCGCTGCTCCAGCCAGTTGAAGGCGCCGCCGAGCCAGGGGCCGAAGCGGTGCAGGGCGGCCCCAACGTTGCGGGCCCTCTTCAGCTCCCGGGTCAGCCAGCTTTGCAGCAGCGCGTCCTGAAACTCGGCCAGATCCCGTCCCCCTTCATCCCCTCCTCGCAGTGCCATGGCGACCGTCGCGGCCGCCACCATGCCTGACTTCATGGCGGTGTGGATCCCCTTGATGCGGGAGAAGTCCAGGGTGCCCGCATCACAGCCGATGAGCAGGCCGCCGGGAAAGTGCATGCGCGGCAATGAGTGCCAGCCCCCCTTGGTGATGGCCCGTGCGCCGTAGCTGATGCGCTCGCCCCCCTGCAACGTTGCCGCGATGAGGGGGTGGTGCTTGAGACGCTGGAATTCGTCAAAGGGGCTGAGCCAGGGATTCTGGTAGTTGAGATCGACGATAAGGCCGACCGCCACCAGATCCTGGGCCAGATGATAGAGATAGAAGCCCCCCTGACTCTTGTTGCCCTTTCCCTCACCAAGGGGCCAGCCGCTGCCATGGAGCACCCGCCCAGGATGGGATTGTCCCGCAGGCACCTGCCACACCTCCTTGAAGCCGATGGCGTAATGCTGCGGCTGGGCGGTATTTTCCAGATGGAATCGGGCGATCAGCTGTTTGCCGAGGTGGCCGCGCGCCCCTTCGGCAAACAGGGTATAGCGGCCATACAGGGCCATGCCGGGCACGTGATCCGGCTTGGGGTTGCCCTCCTTGTCGAGGCCAAGATCACCGGTCACCACCCCGCGTACCCGGCCCTCCTCCACGATGAGGGTGCTTGCCGCAAAGCCCGGGTAGATCTCGACACCGAGGGCCTCGGCCTGCTTGCCGAGCCAGCGGTAGAGGGTGCCGAGGCTGATGATGTGGCTGCCGTCGTTGTGCATGCGGGGTGGCACCGCCCAGTGGGGCAGATGCAGGGAGCGGCTGTCGCTTTGCAGCAGATGGACCTGATCATCCGTCACCGGCACACCGAGGGGGGCCTCCTGCCAGCTCTCTGGCAGCAGCTCCCTGAGGGCGACGGGATCGAGCAGGGCGCCGGAGATGAGGTGGGCGCCTATCTCGGCCCCCTTCTCCAGCAGGCAGACCGAGAGGGCCGGGGCCTGCTGCTTCAATGCGATGGCGGCGCTCAGGCCTGCCGGGCCGCCACCGACGATGACGACATCAAATTCCATTGCTTCGCGTTCCATCTTGCCTCTGTGCTCGACTTGGCCTAGGGTAGTTCTGGTAGTTTACGTAAACGTAAACCACTTTGTCAGCAGAAAAGTGAGTGACGACAAGGTGGACCCACACAACAGGTATGAGGGATGACCGCCATGAAGCTGCTGGTCGCAGTCAAACGGGTCGTTGATTACAACGTCAGGATCCGGGTCAAGGGGGATGGCTCCGATGTGGAGCTCGCCAATGTGAAGATGGGCATCAACCCGTTTTGTGAAATCGCGGTGGAGGAGGGGGTCAGGCTGCGGGAAGCCGGCGTGGCATCCGAGCTGGTGGTGGTGACCTTTGGCCCCGAGGCGGCGGCCGAGCAGTTGCGCCATGCCCTGGCGCTGGGGGCGGATCGGGCGCTGCACTATGTTACCGGCGAGTCCCTGACTCCGCTCACCGTGGCCCGGGCCCTGCAAACGGTGTGCGGGCAGGAGCAGCCCGATCTGGTGCTGCTCGGCAAACAGTCCATCGACTCTGACAACAATCAGGTAGGGCAGATGCTCGCCGCCCTCAATGACTGGCCGCTTGCCACTTTCGCCTCCGCCATCAGGCTGGTGGAGGGGGAATTGCAGGTGACCCGCGAGATAGACGGTGGCCTCGAGACCCTCGGCATGGCGCTGCCCGCCGTGGTGACCGTGGACTTGCGCCTCAACGAGCCGCGCTTCGCCTCCCTCCCCAACATCATGAAGGCCAAGCGCAAGCCGCTGGAGAGCCAGCCGTTCGCCGCCCTCGGGGTAGCACCGGCCGGCCAGACACGGCAGCTCGGAGTGATGGCGCCGCCGGTGCGCAGCGCCGGCATCAGGGTGGGCTCGGTGGACGAGCTGCTGGACAAGCTCAAGCACGAAGCCCGGGTGCTCTGATGGGCAGGTGCATGAGAGGGATGCCTCCCGCAGGCGTGAGCGCCATGCATGGGGCAGCGGCCCAGGGGAGCAAGGGATCAATGGATGACATGAAGGTGCTGCCATGAGCGTACTTGTGATTGCGGAACATCATCAGGGGCGGATCGCCGACAACCTGGCCCAGCTGGTCACGGCGGCGGGGCGCCTGGGGGGCGAGGTGCACCTCTTGCTGCTGGGGCAGGGGCTGACGGAGGCGGGGGAGCAGGCCGCCGCCCTTACGGGGGTAAACCGGGTGCTGCTGGCAGAACATCCCATGCTGGCGGAGGGGCTCAA
This sequence comes from Aeromonas sp. R5-1, assembly GCF_040908265.1. Classification (NCBI taxonomy): domain Bacteria; kingdom Pseudomonadati; phylum Pseudomonadota; class Gammaproteobacteria; order Aeromonadales; family Aeromonadaceae; genus Aeromonas; species Aeromonas sp. R5-1. Next base: position 61,266 of record NZ_JBFODJ010000104.1, on the reverse strand, counting down.
CGACGGGGTCGACAGACTGCTCGCCGAGGTGGCCAGGGACTACCAGCACTGCCTGATGGCGGCCAGCAGCCAGGGCAAGGATCTTCTGCCGCGAGTGGCGGCCAGGCTCGGGGTGGAGATGATCGCCGAGGTGACCGGCATCGAGGGGCCCGACACCTTCCTGCGTCCCATCTATGCGGGCAACGCCATCGCCCGGGTGGCGAGCAGCGCCCCCGTCAAGGTGCTCACCGTGCGGCCCACCGCGTTCGCCAAGGCCGGGTCCGGGGAGGAGCGTGCCGCGATGGAATCGCTGCCGGTGGCCGAGGTGCGCTGCCGTACCCGGCTCATCGAGCGGCGTGCGGTGCGCTCCGCCAGACCCGAGCTCGGGGCGGCCCGGGTGGTGGTCTCCGGCGGGCGGGCGCTCGGCTCGAAAGAGCACTTTGCCCTCATCGACGCTCTGGCGGACAAGCTGGGGGCTGCCGTCGGGGCATCGCGGGCCGCCGTGGATGCCGGTTATGTCTCCAACGACCTGCAGGTGGGGCAGACCGGCAAGGTGGTGGCCCCCGAGCTCTACATCGCGGTGGGCATCTCGGGCGCCATCCAGCATCTGGCGGGGATGAAGGAGTCCAAGGTGATCGTCGCCATCAACAAGGACGCGGAGGCCCCCATCTTCCAGGTGGCGGACTACGGTCTGGTGGGGGATCTCTTCACCCTGCTGCCGGAGCTCACCGCCAAGCTGTAAATTTGCCACATAGGGGCGAACAAAGCCGTCCGTGCTGTCTCGCCCCCGTTTCCATGCATATTCTCTGCAAGCCCTGGCCCGTTCAGGGCTTTTGTCTGATGGGTGCCCGGTGGCGCCGGGGCAAAAGGTTGCGCTGGATCCCAAAAAGCCTTTGCCCCCACGGGGGGCTGTCGTGTAAAAACGTTCGAGTCACCGATCACACACATCCATTCACGGAAAGCGTCATGAGCAAACAGATTTACAACTTCTGCGCCGGCCCTGCCATGTTGCCGGTTGAAGTCATGGAGCGCGCCCAGCGCGAATTTTGTAATTTCCAGGGGCTGGGAGCCTCGGTCATGGAGCTTTCCCATCGCGGCAAGCCCTATATGGCGGTCGCCGAGAAGGCCGAAGCGGACCTGCGCGACCTGCTGGCGGTGCCGGACAACTACAAGGTGCTCTTCATGCACGGCGGTGGCCGCGGCCAGTTCTCCGCCGTGCCCATGAACCTGCTGGGTGGCGCCAACAAGAAGGCAGATTACCTGGTGACCGGCGTCTGGGCCCAGAGCGCCGTGGATGAAGCCCAGAAATACGGTGACATCCAGACCTTCCAGGGGGTAGCCAAGAACGAGCAGGGGGTCTCCCACCTGCTGCCGACGCCGGCGTTTCGCGCCGATGCCGCCTATGTACACTACTGCCCGAACGAAACCATCGATGGCATCGAGATGTTCGACATCCCGGCCACCGGCGATGTGCCCCTGGTGGCGGATCTCTCCTCCACCATCCTCTCCCGTCCCCTCGATGTGAGCCGCTTCGGCATCCTCTACGCCGGTGCCCAGAAGAACATAGGCCCCTCTGGTCTGGCCATCGCCATCGTGCGCGACGACCTGCTGAACCAGGCCCGTGCCGATGTGCCGTCCATCTTCGACTACCAGCTCACCGCCAAGAACGACTCTATGTTCAACACGCCCCCCACCTACGCCTGGTACCTGGCCGGGCTGGTGTTCGAGTGGCTCAAGGAGCAGGGTGGCCTGGCGGCGATGGAAGCACGCAACAAGGAGAAGGCCGACTTCCTCTACGGCTACCTCGATCAGTCGAGCTTCTACGGCAACAAGGTGGATGTGGCCTGCCGCTCCCGCATGAACGTGCCCTTCCAGCTGAAAAACGAGGCCCTGGACAAGCTGTTCCTGGCGGAGTCGGAAGCGGCCGGTCTGCTGGCCCTCAAGGGACACCGCATCGTCGGTGGCATGCGCGCCAGCCTCTACAACGCCATGCCCCTGGAAGGGGTCAAGGCCCTGGTCAGCTTTATGGATGACTTTGCCAAACGCCACGGTTGAGGCGTGTCTCCCCATTGCCAGACGCCGGGGACTCCCCGGCGTCTGTTTTTCAGACCCATCCTGACCCAGGCTGCCGTCTCCCGCGGTCGTGCCACTGTCGAACTTGCCGCGGGGGACGCGGGCTGTTAACGTCCGGTCAGGTGATTTAATTGAGATCGAACAGGAAGTCTATGAATTCGTTGCGTTTGGAACCCATTTCTAGTGTGGCCGGGGTGGTCAATCTGCCCGGCTCCAAGAGTGTCTCTAACCGGGCCCTGCTGCTGGCGGCCCTGGCCCGGGGCACCACCCGGCTGACCAACCTGCTCGACAGCGATGACATCCGCCACATGCTGGCGGCGCTGACCCAGCTCGGCGTCAAGTACAAGCTCTCCGCCGACAAGACCGAGTGCACCGTGCACGGTCTGGGTCGCAGCTTCGCGGTCTCGGCACCGGTCAACCTGTTCCTCGGCAATGCCGGTACTGCCATGCGCCCCCTGTGCGCCGCCCTGTGCCTGGGCTCCGGCGAGTACACCCTGGGCGGCGAGCCGCGCATGGAAGAGCGCCCCATCGGCCACCTGGTGGATGCCCTGCGCGAAGCGGGTGCCCACATCCAGTACCTGAAGAAAGATGGCTATCCGCCTCTGGTGGTGGATGCCAAGGGGCTCTGGGGTGGCGATGTCCACATCGACGGCTCCGTCTCCAGCCAGTTCCTGACGGCGTTTTTGATGGCGGCCCCCATGGCGGCCGGCGACACCCGCATCCACATCAAGGGGGAGCTGGTCTCCAAGCCCTACATCGACATCACCCTGCACATCATGAAGCAGTTCGGGGTGGTCATCGAGCACGACGACTACAAGGTGTTCTACATCAAGGGCAACCAGACCTATGTCAGCCCGGGGGACTTCCTGGTGGAAGGGGATGCCTCCAGCGCCTCCTACTTCCTCGCGGCGGGCGCCATCAAGGGCAAGGTGCGGGTTACCGGCATCGGCAAGAACAGCATCCAGGGGGACATCCACTTCGCCGACGTACTGGAGAAGATGGGGGCCCGCATCACCTGGGGCGATGACTTCATCGAGGCCGAGCAGGGGCCGTTGCACGGCATCGACATGGACATGAACCACATCCCGGATGCGGCCATGACCATCGCCACCACGGCGCTGTTTGCTGAGGGCACCACCACTATCCGCAACATCTACAACTGGCGGGTGAAGGAGACCGACCGCCTGCACGCCATGGCGACCGAGCTGCGCAAGCTGGGCGTGGAAGTGGAGGAGGGGCACGACTTCATCACCGTGATCCCGCCCGCACAGCTCAAACACGCGGCCATCGACACCTACAACGATCACCGCATCGCCATGTGCTTCTCCCTGGTGGCACTCTCCGATACGCCGGTCACCATCAATGATCCGGGTTGCACCTCCAAGACCTTCCCGGACTACTTCGACAAGCTGGCCAGCGTCAGTCAGGCCTGAGCCCTTTCGGCCCGCTTCGTGCGGGCCTTTTCATCTCTGCCCCCGCTTTTTTCATGCCTCCTAGCAGCATTATGCAAACTTGCAAGGTGCGATAATAAAATTCCTTGTCGAAGAATGTAATTTTCTATTTACACCGACCCGGCACAGGGCTAGATTGAGATCTCTTTATCGCAGTCATCTAGCAGGAAACTTGGTCATGCAGCATCAAACCGACGACGTTCGTATCAGTGAAATCAAAGAGTTATTGCCCCCGGTTGCGGTGCTTGAGAAGTTTCCGGCGACCGACACCGCCTCGGCCACCGTGTTTGAATCCCGTCAGGCCATCCACAACATCCTGGCCGGCGACGATGATCGCCTGCTGGTGGTGATCGGCCCCTGCTCCATCCACGATCCGGTCGCCGCCCTGGAATACGGCAAACGCCTCAAGGTGCTGCGCGACGAGCTGAAAGATCAGCTGGAGATCGTGATGCGGGTCTACTTCGAAAAACCCCGTACCACAGTGGGCTGGAAGGGGCTGATCAACGATCCCTACCTCGACAACAGCTGCCAGATCAATGACGGCCTGCGCCTGGGTCGCAAGCTCTTGCTGGATCTCAACGACATGGGGCTGCCGACCGCCTCCGAGTTCCTCGACATGATCACCCCGCAATACGTGGCGGATCTGATGAGCTGGGGTGCCATCGGTGCCCGTACCACCGAATCCCAGGTACACCGCGAGCTGGCCTCCGGTCTCTCCTGCCCGGTGGGCTTCAAGAACGGCACCGACGGCACCATCAAGGTGGCCATCGACGCCATCGGCGCCGCCAGCGCCCCGCATCACTTCCTGTCGGTGACCAAGTACGGCCACTCCGCCATCGTCTCGACCGCTGGCAACCCGGACTGTCACATCATCCTGCGCGGTGGCCGCGAGCCCAACTACAGCGCCCGTCACGTGGATGAGGTGGTGAGTGGTCTGGACAAGGCGGGTCTGCCCCAGAAAGTGATGATCGACTTCAGCCACGCCAACAGCAGCAAGCAGTTCAAGAACCAGATGCTGGTGGCCGAGGACGTGGCCGGTCAGCTGCGTACCGGCAGCAAGGCGGTGTTCGGCGTCATGGTGGAGAGTCACCTGGTGGAAGGGCGTCAGGATCTGGTGGACGGGTGCGAGCTCACCTTCGGCCAGAGCATCACCGACGCCTGCATCGGCTGGGCCGATACCGAGGTGCTGCTGCGCAACCTGGCGGACGCCGTGGCCGCTCGCAACGCCCTCTGAGCCCAAGGCGCCCCGTTGGCGGGGCAATAAAAAAGCGCGACCCTGGGTCGCGCTTTTTGTTTGGCCATCTCTCGGCAGGTCGCGGTTTACTTGGCCCGCTCCTGGTGGCCGCGCAGGCGGATGTTGATCATCTCCACCACCAGCGAGAAGGCCATGGCGAAGTAGATGTAACCCTTGGGAATGTGCAGATCCAGCCCTTCGGCCATCAGCGCCACCCCGACCAGGATAAGGAAGGAGAGGGCCAGCATCTTGATGGTGGGGTGGGTATCGACGAAGTCGCCGATGGCCTTGGCGGCAAACATCATGACGCCGACGGCGATGATGATGGCCAGCACCATGACAGGGACATGATCCGCCATGCCCACGGCGGTGATGACGGAGTCCAGGCTGAAGATGATGTCGAGGATGGCGATCTGCACCAGGGTGGACAGGAAGCCCGCGGTCTTGCTCACCACACCCGCCTCTTCGGCGGCCCCTTCCAGGCTCTGGTGGATCTCGTGGGTGCTCTTGGCGATGAGGAACAGACCCCCCACCAGCAGGATGAGATCCCGTCCCGAGATGGCTTCCCCCAGCACGGTGAAGAGGGGCTCGGTGAGGCGCATCACCCAGGCCAGGGAGAGCAGCAGCAGGATGCGGGTGCCCATGGCGAGCCCCAGCCCCAGGATGCGCGCTTTCTGGCGCTGGGCTTCCGGCAGGCGACCCACCAGGATGGAGATGAAAATGATGTTGTCGATGCCGAGCACGATCTCGAGCAGGGTCAGGGTGGCGAGCGCGACCCAGGCGGAGGGGTCAGCAATCCATTCCAGCATGATTGAACCTTGGTTGAACAGTGATTGAGGTAGAAGCCGCGCATTTTAGCAGGGGGTCATGGCTTGTCCCAGTGGCGGGAAAAGATAAAATGGCGGCGATCCAACAGGAGGGAAACATGTTTCGATTAGGGCTCATCATCAACCCCGTCGCCGGCATCGGCGGGGCCGTCGGTCTCAAGGGCAGTGACGGTATGGTCGCCGAGGCGCTGGCGCGCGGGGCCGTCCCCAAGGCCCGGGAGCGGGCCCGCCAGGCCCTGTTGCCCCTGTGCGAGCTGACCACGTCATTCGAGCTGCTGACGGTGGCCGGTGAGATGGGGGAGACGCTTGCCGCAGAGCTCGGGCTGCCCCATCGCATTGTCCATCGGCCTGCCGGGGCGCAGACGAGCGCCGAGGACACCCGGGCTGCCGCCCTGGCCCTGCGCGATGCCGGGGTGGATCTGCTGCTCTTCGCCGGTGGCGATGGCACCGCCCGTGACATCTGCGCGGCGGTGGGGGAGTCCTGCCATGTGCTCGGCATCCCGGCGGGGTGCAAAATCCACTCCGGGGTCTACGGGGTGACGCCGGCGGCGAGCGGCCGGGTGGCGGCCAGAATGATCGCAGGGGAGCTTCTGAGCCTGGTGGATGCGGAGGTGATGGACATCGACGAGGAGGCGTTTCGCGCCGGCAAGGTGCGCGCCCGCCACTACGGCCAGCTGCTGGTGCCCGGGGATCTGCGCTACGTGCAGGCGGTCAAGCAGGGGGGGCGGGAGTCCGAGGAGCTGGTGCTCGCCGATCTTGCCGCCGGTGTGGTGGAGCAGATGGAGCCCGATACCCTCTACCTGATGGGGTCGGGGAGCACGGTGGCCGCCTGCATGGGGGAGCTGGGTCTGGAAAATACCTTGCTCGGTGTGGATCTGGTGGAAAATGGCCGGCTTATCGGGCAGGATCTCTCCGCCGCCGAGATCCTGACCCGGATCCGCGGCCGTCGCTGCCGTCTGATCATCACCCTGATCGGCGGTCAGGGACATCTGTTCGGGCGCGGAAATCAGCAATTGAGTCCAGACGTGATCCGGGCCGTCGGGCGCGAGCATATCCAGGTGCTCGCCACCAAAGCCAAGCTGGCGGCGCTAGAAGGCCGTCCGCTGCTGGTGGACACCGACGATCCGGCACTGAACCGGTCGTTGAGTGGTTATCTGCGCATAACCACGGGATACAAGGATCAGGTCATCTACCCGGTGGCCAACCCGGAATAGGACATCAAGGATGCGGCTGGCCTGGCGCCAGAGAGCCGCGATCAACCGGATCGCGGTTCCACTCCCCGAATTTTTTGCCGGCAACCCCGGAAATGAGGCTGCGTTAAATGACGATTCACGATTTTGAACACAAGTTGTTGGGACTGATCGACGCCATGGTCGCCACGGCCAGCGAAGACGAGCTGTTTGCGGGTGGCTATCTGCGAGGGCACATCTCCCTTGCGGTGGCGCGCGCCGAGCTGGAGGGCAAGACCCTGGTGCGGGACGTCAAGAGCTATGTGCTGCGCAGCCTGAACGAGGCCATCTTGCAGGGTGAGCTCTCCGAGCAGGACGAGGTGCTGGTGCAGGAGATGTGGAAGCGTCTGCAGGCCCAGGCGGAAGCTTGATCCCATTCGCAGTTCAAACACAAGTTTAAGTAATCTGCTTCCCTGAGTGTTATCAAAAGGTTAATAATGAGGCTCGCCTTTTGTTTCAGGGATTAAACCATGGCCTCCACCTCACGCATTGCCACCAGACTGCCGCTCGAGATGCTCTATCACTGGGAGCGGCAGTGTCCCGACCGAATCTATCTGCGTCAGACCATCCACCGCGAATACGTCGACTTCACCTGGGGTGAGGTCGCCGACGAGGCGCGGCGCATGGTGACGGCACTGCGCGCCCTGGGCCTGGTGCCCGGTGACAAGGTAGCCCTGCTCTCCAAGAACTGCGCCCAGTGGTTCATTGCCGATCTGGCGATGCAGATGGGGGGATACGTGAGCGTGCCCATCTACCCCACCGCCAACGTCGACACCATCGAATACGTGCTGCGCCACAGCGAAACCAGGGCGATCTTCGTCGGCAAGCTGGACGACTGGAAGAGCCAGGAGGCGGGGGTGCCCGGGGATCTGCTGCGTATCGCCCTGCCTTACGACACCATGCCGGCCACCCACCAGTGGGACGATCTGCTGGCGCAATACGACCCCATCCCGGACAGCCCGGTGCAGGCGCCGGATGCCCTGCTGAGCCTGGTCTACACCTCCGGCAGCACCGGCAAGCCCAAGGGAGCCATGCTGAGCGTGGAGCGCTACGCCTGGTCCTGCGAGAAGCTGGTGGAGGCGGTCTCCCTCACCGCCGAGGATCGCGGCTTCTCCTACCTGCCCCTTGCCCACATCACCGAGCGGGTCTACATCTACGGCGGCAGCCTGTTCAGCGGCGCCACCATCGCCTTCCCCGAATCCCTCGACACCTTCATCGAGGACGTCAAGCGCTGCCGTCCCACCGTCTTCATCTCGGTGCCGCGGCTCTGGGCCATGTTCCGCATCAAGATCCACGAGAAGCTGCCCCAGAAAAAGCTGGCGCTGCTGCTCAAGATCCCTCTCGTCTCCAGCCTCATCAAGAGCAAGCTGCAAAAGGGGCTGGGGCTGGATCAGGCGCGGGTGCTGGGCTGCGGCTCGGCGCCGGTGGCCCCGGCGCTGCTGGAGTGGTATCACAGCATCGGTATCCATATCACCGAGGCCTGGGGCATGACCGAGAACCACGCCTACTCCACCCTCAACTACCCGTTCCGGGCGGACAAGATAGGCACCGTCGGCAAGGCCGGGCCCGGGGTGACCATCAAGATCTCCGACGAGGGGGAGATCCTCTGTCGCTGCGACGGCATGATGGTGGGCTACTACAAGGATCCCGAGCACAGTGCAGAGGCCATCGACGCCGAGGGCTGGCTGCACACCGGTGACATGGGGAAGCTGGACCGGGAGGGTTACCTCACCATCACTGGTCGCATGAAGGACGTCTTCAAGACTGCCAAGGGCAAGTACGTGGCCCCGGTGCCCATCGAGGGGATGCTCGGGCAGGAGCCCATCATCGAGCAGCTCTGTGTCATCGGCTACGGCATGCCGCAGCCGGTTGCCCTGGTGCAGCTCGCCGAGAGCGCCATGAAGGGGGACAAGGCCGGGGTGGAAGCCCAGCTGGAGGCTGCCCTCAACCGGGTCAACGACAAGCTGGAATCCCATGCTCGCCTGCGGGGCATCCTGGTGGTCAAGAGCCCCTGGAACATCGAGAACGGGGTGCTGACCCCCACCATGAAGATCCGCCGCCACCTGCTGGAACAAAAATACGCGGACATCGGTGAGCGCTGGTCCGGCAGCCAGCGCATCCTGTGGGAGTCCTGACAGGGGTCGGTGCCGCCATATCGGCCACATCAATGACAGTCGGGGGAGCCAGTGGCTCCCCCGCTGTATTTCAGGGGGGAAGCAGCCGACAGGGGGCGGGGCTGGGGCATTGACCCCTTCCCCGAGGTTTCCCGCCGCCATACCGCCCCGCGTCGGGGGAATCGGCAGGGAAAGGTATTTGCAAAATCCATGGAGAGGCGGGATCCCAGTGGCTGGGCGAATGCATCTTGGGGTCACACACGGGGGCTGCAAGGGGAGAGGGCGGGGCATTGACCCCTTCCCCGATCTTTCCCGCCGCCGCCATGCCGCCCCGCGTCGGGGGAATCGGCAGGGAAGGTATTTGCAAAATCCATGGAGAGGTGGGATCCCAGTGGCTTGGCAAATGCATCTTGGGGTCACACACGGGGGCCGCAAGGGGCGGGGACGAGGTATTTATCCCTTCCCCGACCTTTCCCGCCGCCGCCATGCCGCCCCGCGTCGGGGGAATCGGCAGGGAAAGGTATTTGCAAAATCCATGGAGAGGTGGGATCCCAGTGGCTGGGCGAATGCATCTTGGGGTCACACACGGGGGCTGCAAGGGGCGGGGGGGAGGCATTGGCCCCTTAACCTGGGCTTCCCGCCACCGCAGAGGAGGTCTGCCAATAAGGTCATCGGAGGGAGACCGCCCTCACATGGGGCAGGGGGGCATCTGATGCACGGCGCCAGAGGCGCAGAGAAAGGGGCTGAGGGGCAGGATGAGAGCCGCAGAGAGCAAGAAGGGGAGCCGCAGCTCCCCTTCCCGTTGGCGGATGCCGGGGTCAGACGGCTTTGTACTCAAGCTCGACCGAGCCCAGGGCCTTCAGGGTGGACTGGGCCGAATCCCGCTGGCTGATCTGGCCATCCTTGCTCTCCAGCAGCACGGCGCGGCGCACGGTGGCGAGATCCTCGCCACCCAGCACAGCGTGGGCGCAGGCCATCTGCATGGGGGGCAGGCTCGGGTTGAAGGCGGCGTTCTCGGCATAGCGGCCGCAGAAGATGCGCCCGTCCTCGAACTGCAGCGCCACCGCGGCATAGCCCTGGCTGTAGGGGGCATAGCTCTGGCGGGCGGCGGCGAGCGCAGCCTGCCACAGGGGGTCGTCGCTCTCGAGCACCAGCTCGTCGTGAGCCTGGGGGCTCATCAGGGCATCGGTGATCTCGAGATCGGCGGGGCCGAAGGAGTGGGGCAGGAAGGATTGCAGCTCGCTGAGATCGTCCGGCAGGGAGACTTTCAGGGTCTTGGCGGTGCTCAGCTCGTTCATGAACTGGCGGCAGTGGCCGCAGGGGGTGTAGTTCACGGTGATCTCGGAGATCCCGGTCTCGCCACCCAGCCAGGCGTTGGAGATGGCGGACTGCTCGGCATGGACCGAGTGGAACAGCCCCTGGCCCGCGAACTCCATGTTGGCGCCAAAGTACCAGGTGCCGCTCAGGCCGCAGGCGATGGCGCCGACGAAGAACCTGGAGATGGGGGCCACCGAGCAGGCGGCCGCCAGCGGCAGCAAGGCCAGACGCAGGGCCCTGTCATCCAGCCCGGTGGCGGCTTTCAGGGTCGCGACCTGGTCCGGGGTGAAACGGGCCTGGAAATCGTCCCCCAGCATGGGCAGCAGGGCGGCCTGGAGCGGGGCGGAAAGGGTCTCGAATGGCTTGGCAAAGCGGGGATGCATACTGTGTCCTCAAAGGCCAATTGGGGGGCCATTGTAGGGAGCAAGCGCGGCGAATTGTGTGAGCGCGCTCACGCCTTGATGGGTAAAGGGGCGGGGATGGTAAAGGAAACGTTTGTCTTTCGCAATCTGTGCGCCAGCTCCCGGCATCAGGGAGGCGAGGGTATCGGATGGAAACGGTGAAAGGGCACAGAGGCCATGGCCGCAAGGGCGGCCATGGCAACGGGGATCAGGTCAGCCAGTGGTAGAGGGCGAACAGCAGGGGGGCGATGGCCGCGGTCAGCACGCCGCACACCACCATGGCCAGCGACGAGAAGGCGCCCTGGGTCACCCCCTGCTCGGCGGAGGCGGCGGTGCCGATGGCGTGGGCGCAGGCTCCCATGGCGAGCCCCTGAGCCTCGGGGTCGGTGACCCGCATCAGCTTGAGCAGGGGGTAGCCCACCAGGGCCCCCAGGATCCCCACCACCACCACCACGGCGGCGGCGATGGCGGGAATGCCGCCGAGGGACTGGCTGACGCTCATGGCGAGCGGCGTGGTGATGGACTTGGTGGCGATGGAGGCGAGCAGCGCCGGATCCGCCCCCATCAGGTGGCCGACCACCAGGGTGGTGCAGACCGAGATGAGCACCGCGGTGAGGGTACAGGCCAGGATGGGTGTGAGCTTGTCGCGGATCTGGCGTGCCTGCTGGTAAAGCGGCAGGGCCAGGGCCACCACGGCGGGTTCCAGCAGGGCGGTCAGGGGCGAGGCCCCCTGCTGGTACTGATCCAGGGGCAGATCGAGCCAGAGCAGCAGGCCGATGATGACGGCGGTGGGGATCAGCACCGGATTGATGACGGGCCAGGGCAGGCGGCGGTAGAGGGCCCGGGTCATGAAATAGAGGGCCAGGGTGAGGGGAATGGCCAACCAGAAGATCATGGCTGCATCCTTGTGATGACAGGGTAAGGTGAGGTGAGGGGCAGGGCGAACCAGAGGATCATGGCTTGTTCATCCTTTGATAGAGGTGGCCGACCGCGCCCAGGATGAGCACGATGCCGAGCACGACGCAGAGCATGATGAGACCGAAGGATTGGCGCAGGGGCTCGAGCCAGGCCACCAGGCCCACCGCCACCGGCACGAACAGCACCCCCATGTGGCGCAGCAGCAGGCCGCCCCCCAGCTCGACCCAGGAGAAGCGGACGATCTGCAAGGAGAGCAGCACGAACAGCAGCAGCATGCCGATGATGCTGCCGGGGAAGGCGAAGGGCAGGATGGCCGCCACGGCCTTGCCTGCCAGCAGACAGGCGATGATGACCAGAAAATCACGAAGGTAGCGCAGGGTGCGTTGCAGCAGCACGGGGGCCTCATCTTGGCAAGTGTGAGCAAGGTCGCAGTTTAACAGGCACGGGGGGGAGGGAACAGGGTCAACTGGCCCGCAGGGGATACAATGGCCCCGGCTTCATCCCCATTCACAAGAAGGAGTTCCCATGTCGACCCCCTCTCTCCTGGCCCGGTTGCGCCAACTGCCCGCCGATCCCGCCCTCCCTGACACCCTGCTGCAAACCCGCCAGTGGGAGGGGCCGCTTTGCCGGGTGAGGCTCGACAACACCGGGAAGCAGTCCGAGGCCGTCCACCACTGGCGGCTGTTTGAGGGGGATCTCGGACTTGCGCCCGACGCGGCCATCTACGGGGAGGGGTTCCAGATGCTGGCCCAGACCGGGGGACGCTGGAATGCCCCCGAGCACCTGGGCCGCTGCCCCGATGCGTCTGTCTATCGCATCACCGCCGATCATGGCTACCACACGGTGCACAACCTGCTGCTGGTGGCGCTGGAGGGGGGCTGGCTGCTGCTGGCCTTTGCGAGCTGCCAGCGCTTTGGCGGGGAGTTTCGTCTCCATCCCGACGGGCGCCTCGAGATAGTGATGAACACCGAAGGGCGCACCCTGGCGCCGGGTGCGTACTGGCAGAGCGAGGCGCTGATCTGCCTGGAGGGGCCGGACAGGGAGGCCCTGCTCGCGACGCTGGCGCAGCATATCGCCGCCGAGCACGGCTCCCTGGTGGGGGAGGTGCCCACGCGCCCGAGCGGCTGGTGCTCCTGGTATCACTATTACGCGAACGTGAGCGCGGCGGACATTCGCGAGAACCTGGCGGTGCGGGCCGAGCGTTTCCCGGCCCTGCGCTACGTGCAGATAGATGACGGCTATCAGGCCAGGATGGGGGACTGGCTCACCCCTTCCGCCAAGTTCGAGGAGGGGGTGGCGGCCCTGGCAGGGGAGATCCGCGCCGCCGGTTGCGAGCCGGCGCTCTGGGTCGCCCCCTTTATCGCCGAGCCCGGCTCGCAAGTGTTCCAGGATCACCCTGACTGGTTCGTGAAAGGGGAGGATGGCCTGCCGCTCCCCTCGGAGCGGGTCACCTACGGGGGCTGGCGCTGCACCCCCTGGTACGTGCTGGATGGCACCCACCCCGAGGTGCAGACGCACCTGGAGCAGGTATTTCGCACCCTGCGTACCCAGTGGGGCATTCACTACTTCAAGCTCGATGCCAACTTCTGGGGGGCCATCCACGGTGGTCGCTTCCACGACCCCGCCGCCACCCGGGTGGAGGCCTATCGGCGCGGCATGGCCGCCATCCTGCGCGGTGCCGGGGAGGGGGCTTTCCTGCTCGGCTGCAATGCGCCGCTGTGGCCGAGCCTCGGCCTGGTGCACGGCATGCGGGTGAGCGATGACGTGGAGCGCCAGGGCCCCCGTTTTCGCCAGATAGCGCGAGAAGCCTTCTGCCGCGCCTGGCAGCACGAGCGGCTCTGGGTGCTGGACCCCGACTGCGTCTGCCTGCGGGATATTCCGGGCCAGCACGGGAGCCGCGCCGAGTACGACTTCCACCTGGCCGCCCTGGTGGCGAGCGGTGGCATGGTACTGGCGGGGGACAGATTGCAGGATCTGGACGAGGCGCAAGGGGCGCGCCTTGGCAAGCTGCTGGCCCTGTGCGCCGCGCGCACCCCGGCGGCCCGCTTCGAGGGGATGGCATTCGAGCGCGGGCGGGTGGCGCTGCCCGGGGGCGGCGAGCTGCTCTGCCTGTTCAACTGGGGGGAGCACGCCTGCGAGTTCCCGTTGGCGCCGGGGGGCACGGACTTCTGGGACGAGACGCCCCTGGGGAGCCCCCTGGTGCTGCAAGGGGGGCAGGGGGCGGTGATCCGCTACCCCTGATGGCGTTGCACTGCAAAAAGGCTCCCTCGGGAGCCTTTTTTATGTGGCGAAATGGTCTCTAGAAGTGCCACTCCATCCCGATGGCGTAATTGGCGGAACCATAGCCCGGGATCTCGTTGCTGGAGGCGAGCGCCTTGACGGTGAGGCGAGTTGTCAGGGGGATGCCGAGCCCCATGCCGATGGCGATCTCGTCGCTCTGATCCCCCATCATGTCCACCCGCAGGGTGCGATAGAGGGAGAGATCCTGGCTCATCTGGGCATAGATCTGGGACGACTTGTTGTAGAGCTGGCCGAACACCTCCATCTGGAAGCCGTTTTGCGGCGTGATGGCCAGGGGAATGCCGGCGAAGCGGTAGAGATCCGAGTGGTTGAAATAGCTGTTGGTGATTTGCGGGGTGAAGTCGGTCTGCTGGTAGAGGGTGCTGAAGTTGTGCTCGATGAGCCGGTAGGTCTGCTCCGGCAGGCGCAAGAGGTAGTCTGGCACCTCGAACCGGGCGCCAGCGAGGGCGGCCTGGGGCAGCAGGGCACAGGCGACGAGTGTCAAAGCAGGCAGAGCTGAACGCATAAAACGAGAGTTCCCCAACAGTCGAAAGCACGGCATCCATGCCGTCAGCGCATCTAAATATTCACACTATCAGGAGCTTGGGCTCCCTGCCCATTATGTCGCGAGCCGGGGAAACGCATCGGTTTTTAACTGTGAAACGGCTCACATCTCATAGATTTTCAAGGTAGTGATAGAGACTCTTTAGAATCGCAAAGTTCCGTTCGTTCCCCTGGTTCTGTTCCGCCAGGGCTTCCAGGCGCGGCACATAATCCGGCAGACGGCGGCTGAAGTAGTCGCTGCAGTGCAGGCGCCAGCGCTTCTGCTCCGCTTCGCTCAAGGTGTGGGGCCAGTTGCGGGCGCGGTAACGGAACAGCATCTCGGGCAGACGGGGATCCGTGAAGGCAAACTCCCGCTCCCCCAGCAGATCCGCCGGGGTGGCGCGCACCAGATCCATGGTGGACTTGTCGCCGTGGCCGAAGAAACCGGCGTAGAGCTGGGTGTCGGGGTCGCCGTCATTGCTGCCGGCAAACTCCTGGTTGAACACCTCCACCAGTTTTTCCCGCACCTCGGGGTGGGCCCGCAGCAGATCCAGGCTCTTGCGGCACTGAGCCCGGTTGATGCCCAGCTCGTCCGCCCGCTCCGGCGTCAGGGTGGCGGCCGGGGCCAGCACCGGGCACTTGTTGATGTGCACCAGTTTGACCGGAATGCCGGCCAGATCCCCCAGCTCCTCTTTTTTGGTGTAGAGGCGCTCGCGGATCTCCTCGCAGGAGAGCTCGATAAGCGGAGTGGGGTCACGGGTCAGATCCACCATGATCACCGCGTTCTGGTTGGTGGGGTGCCAGGCGAGCGGCGACACCCAGCTTGCACACCCCTGCCAGGGGGAGAACATGCCGGAGACGTGCACCAGGGGTTTCATGGTCACCACGTCGATGAGGGCCTTCACCTTGTTCTTGTTGCGAAGATCAAAGAGGTACTCGAAGAGCTTGGGCTGAGCCTTTTTCACCAGCCTGGCCATCTCGATGGTGGCCAGCACATCCGAGAGCGCATCGTGGGCGTTGGCGTGGGCCACGCCGTTGGCGACGGTGAGCTTCTCCAGCCTGAAGCTCGGCTTGCCCTCGTCGTCAAACGCCCACTCTATCCCCTGCGGGCGCAGGGCGTAGCAGGCCCGCAGCATGTCGAGGATGTCCCAGCGGGAGTTGCCGTTCTGCCAGG
This sequence comes from Aeromonas sp. R5-1, assembly GCF_040908265.1. Classification (NCBI taxonomy): domain Bacteria; kingdom Pseudomonadati; phylum Pseudomonadota; class Gammaproteobacteria; order Aeromonadales; family Aeromonadaceae; genus Aeromonas; species Aeromonas sp. R5-1. Next base: position 45,726 of record NZ_JBFODJ010000104.1, on the reverse strand, counting down.
CGTAGGCATAGGGGTCATAGAAGTTGCGATAGAGGGTGTAGCGGGTCACCTCGTCATCGAAGCGGATGCTGTTGTAGCCGAGCACGCAGGTGCCCGGGGTGGCGAACTCTGCGTGGATCTGGCGGATGAAGTCCGCCTCGCACAGGCCGTCCTTCATCGCCTTTTGCGGCGTGATGCCGGTGATGAGGCAGGCTTCCGGCTCCGGCAGGTAATCCGCCGGCGGCTTGCAGTAAATCACCAGCGGCTCGCCGATGACGTTGAAATCCCCGTCGGTGCGAATGCCCGCAAACTGCGCCGGTCTGTCTTTGGCCGGACTGATGCCGAAGGTCTCGTAGTCGTGGAAATAGAACGTGGGCCCGCTGGCCGGGTGCGCTGATGTGCTCATGTTGCTCGAAAGGAGTGTCCGATGACGGCGGCGCCTGGCGCCTGGGTGGGGGTGCCATGCACCGCAATTGCCTGCATGGTAAACCATCGCGCTGGCAGAGCGAAGTCCGGGGCGTTCGCCTGGCGCTTTAATGGGCAGTGGGCGTTGTCCGTGAGCCTGATCATCCCATCGGTCCGGCTCAGGGCAGGGGAAAGTGAGGGGTCAGGGTATTGAGGTCCAGCAGGGTGAAGTAGCCGCCCTCCTCGGGATACCAGCCGCCGGTGTCGATGTAGTGGACGTTGCCAAGGCGCACCGGCTCCCTCACCGGGGTGTGGCCCACCACCAGGGCGGCGAGATCCGCGACCCCGCTCTCGTCCAGCCGTTCGATACGGCGCCTTGACCAGAGGCAGACGTTCTTGATGGCCCGAAGCCGTCCGCCGCTCACCCCGGCATCGAGTTGGTCCAGCAGCCCCTGCCAGGAGGAGAAGGGACAATCGGCGTGAAGCAGCCCGACCGGACCGGCCGGGGTGGCCACCTCGATGACCAGGGGCAGGCTGCGGTAGTGGACGGCGAACGCCGCCTGCTCGGCAGGGGTCAGCTGCTGAAACCAGCCGCCGCCGTTTCGGACCCAGTTCTCCCGATCGCAGCTCTCGTAACGGCAGACGTAGTCGTCGTGATTGCCGCAGACCGGGTGAAACCAGGGTCTGGCCAGCCAGTGGATCACCTCGCTGCACTCGGGCCCGCGATCCGCCAGATCCCCGACGCTGAAGAGACGGTCCCGGGCGGGATCAAAATCCAGGGTGTCGAGGGCCTGCTGCAACAGGGCGAAGTGGCCGTGGATGTCGCCGACGGCCAGATCGCGCCCCAGGGCGTTTTGGGGGAAGCGTCTTATCAGGGGGGAGGGTGTCATGGCGTCTCCTGCCTCTATCCCGGACGGGGATGTTTTGTCTGCCTGTACATAAGGTTACAGAAGAAAAGTGGCGAGCGGGCAGGGCCTGGTAAATCATAGGATTGCCCCCGTGAACGTGCGGCGTCACGCGCCGCCTGTGGGGGAGTCACTCCGGGAGGGCGCCTTGTCCGCCCGTTTTCGGAGCCTCTCTTTCTCCACGCTTTTTGACAGGAATCTTGAATGCGGCGTCAGCTGTTGATCTGGATAGGCCCCCTGTGCAGCCTGCTGCTGCTGGGGGCGGCCTTGACCGTCCTCTATCATTTGACCCACCTGTGGCACTGGCACGACATCCGCCAGGCCATCTGGTCACAACCCTTGCCGCAGTTGGGGGGCGCCCTGCTGCTCACCCTGCTCAGCTATGGCTGCCTCTGCTGCTACGATCTGCTGGCCCTGAAGGTGCTGGACAAAAGCCTGCCCTGGCAGCAGGTGGGGATGACCTCCTTCATCGCCTACACCTTCTCCAACACCCTGGGCTTTGCGCTGCTCACCGGCTCCTCGGTACGCTACCGGCTCTACTCCTCCCTGGGGCTTGGCACCGGGGAGGTGGCCAGGGTGATCCTCTTTTGCTCCATCACCTTCTTCCTCGGCCTGCTGGGCTGGGGGGGCAGCGCCCTGCTGCTGGGGCAGGGGGCTGCCCTGCTGGCACACTGGCCCCGCTGGGTGACCGGTCTGCTGCAACTGGCGGGGGCCCTGGCCCTGCTGACGGTGCTGGCTTATCTGGTGTGGCCAGGGGCGGCCCTGGTCTGGCGCGGACACCCGCTGTTCCTGCCGCGCATCAAGTACCGCCTGCTGCAACTGCTCATCGCCCTGCTCGACTGGATGGCCGCCGCCGCCGTGCTCTATGTGCTGCTGCCATCGGGCAGCGTGCCCTATCCGGTGCTGCTCAGTGCCTTCGTGCTCTCCAGCCTGCTCGGGGTGCTGGCCCATGTGCCGGGGGGCATCGGGGTCTTCGAGGCGAGCATGAGTCTGCTGCTCACCCACTATCTGCCGGTGGACAAGCTGCTCGCCTCCCTGCTGATCTACCGCTGCGTCTACTACTTCCTGCCCTTCCTCTGTGCCCTGCTGCTGTTCGCAGGTCAGGAGCTGCTGCAACAGCGGGCCCGCCTGCACCGGTTGCAGGGGGTGATGATGGCGACCCGGGAGTTCGTGCCTGCCCTGGTGAGCATGGGCACCTTCGCGGCGGGCACCCTGCTGCTCTGCTCCGGGATGATCCCGACCATGAGGGGGCGGATTGAAGCCTTCCTGCAGGTGCTGCCCCTGCACCTGCTGGAGCTCTCCCATGTGCTGGGCAGCGTCAGCGGCGTGCTGCTGCTGTTGCTGGCCCACAGCCTTTATCGCCGCGATGACGGGGCATTCAGGATCACCCAGTGGCTGCTGGGGCTTGGCATGCTGTTCTCCCTGTTCAAGGGATTTGACTGGGAGTCCGCCCTGCTGCTCGGGGGCTTCTTGCTCGTCATCACCCCCTGCCGCCCGCTCTTTTATCGCAAGGGCTCCCTGCTCCACGCCCGGTTCACCCCGGCCTGGCTGATGTCGGTGGGGGCCGTGCTGCTGGGGGCCTTGTGGTTGCTGCTCTTCTCCTATCGGCATGTGGAGTACGACCCCTCCCTCTGGCTGCACGTGTCGGCCCACGGGCCCGGGGCGGCCTCCCGCGCCCTGCGCGCCCTGGGGAGCGTCATCGGCGTGCTGGCGGTGGTCGGGGTGGCCCATCTGCTGGCCCCCTTGCGTCTCGCCGCCGGCAAGCCGGATGCCGAGGTGCTCTCCCGTGCCCATGGGCTGGTGATGCGGGCAGGGGGAGGCCACGGCTACCTGGCCCAGCTTGGGGACAAGTCCCTGCTGTTCCACCCCAGCGGCGAGGCCTTCCTCATGTACGGGGCAGAGGGCAGCAGCTGGATTGTGATGGGGGATCCCGTCGGCCAGCCCTCCCTGGTGGAGGAGCTGCTCTGGCAGTTTCGCGAGCGCTGTGACGAGCACAACGTCAGCCCGGTCTTCTACCAGGTGTCGGCCCGCTATCTCCCTGTCTATCTGGATCTCGGGCTCATCCCCTTCAAGCTCGGGGAGGAGGCCATCGTGGATCTGCACGGCTTCGATCTCGCCGGCAGCCGCCTGCGCAACCTGCGCCAGAGCCACGCCAAGGGCAAGCGGGAAGGGCTGCGCTTCGAGGTGGTGGCTCCCTGGGAGATTGCCCCCCCTGCTGCCCGAGTTGAAGGGGATCTCCGACAGCTGGCTGCACAGCAAGCAGGGCAGGGAGAAGGGCTTCTCCGTTGGCAGTTTCGATCCCGCCTACCTCATCCTCAACCCGATGGCGCTGGTGCGGCGCGAGGGGCTTATCGTCGGGTTTGCCAACCTCTGGACCAGCGACAACAAGGAGAGCCTCTCCATCGATCTGATGCGCTACAGCCTGGACACGGGGGCGGCCCCCGTCATGGACTTCCTGTTCGTTGAGCTGCTGCTGTGGGGCAAGCAGGAGGGCTATGCCAGCTTCAACCTGGGGATGGCCCCCATGTCGGGGTTCAACGACAACCCCCTCGGTGGTTACTGGGCCCGCCTTGGTAACACCCTGTTCACCCGGGGCAGCCGTTTCTACAACTTCCAGGGATTGCGGCGTTACAAGGAGAAGTTCGGCCCAAGGTGGGAGCCCCGCTACCTGCTCTGTACCGGCCATCTGGTGCTGCCCCGCACCTTGACCCACCTCGTCTCCCTCATCAGTCGCGGCCCCTTCGGGCTCATGAAGAAATAGGAGTTGGCCCATGAGAGCCATGTTGTTGCTGTTGATTTGCTGTCTCGTCTCTTCGTTCACCTTGCCGGCAGTGGCCGCCCAGCCGGGGCGGGTCGGCGCGGATCTGGGGCTGGTGGAGTTGCCGGTGGCGCAAGCCTCGTCTTCCCCCATGGTGGTCTTCATGAGCGGGGATGGCGGCTGGGCGGCGCTGGACAAGGGGCTCAGCGCCCAGTTGCAGGCCCACGGCATGCCGGTGGTGGGCTGGAGCTCGCTCTCCTATTACTGGAAGAAGAAGACGCCGGATCAGGCGACGGCGGATCTGGTGCGCATCCTCACCGAGTACCAGTCCCGCTGGGGACGCCAGCGCTGGCTGCTGGTGGGCTTCTCCTTTGGTGCCGAGATAGTGCCCTTCGTCATCAATCGCCTGCCGCCGGCTTATCGTGACAGCCTGGCGGGTGCCGTGATGCTGTCGCCCTCGACGGCGTCGGACTTCGAGATCCACGTCAGCGACCTGGTGGTGCACGGCAAGGGGGGCAGCTATCCCACCCTGCCGGAGGTGAAACGCATCCAGCGTCTGCCGCTGCTCTGCGTGCAGGGGGCGGCGGATGACTCCCCGGTCAAACTCTGCCCGCGCCTGCAGCAGCCGAACGTGACGACGGTGACCCTGCCGGGATCCCACCACTTCGACGACAACTACCAATCCCTGTACCAGCAGATTGCCGGGCACCTTGGCCTTGCCAAATAACGGTGAGAGGCCGGGTAAAACGGAGCAGGGCGGCCAGTGGCCGCCCTGTTGCCTTGGCCCCTTGCAACTGCTCAAGGGGCCAGCATGCCGGGATCAGAGCAGGTCTTCGAGCTGGTACTTCTTGAGCAGGGTGTCGAAGGTGCCGTCGGCCTTGACGCTGTCGATGGCGGCATCGAACCGGCTCTTGAGCTTGTCATCGTTCTTGCGCAGGGCCACCGCCACCCCTTCTCCCAGGATCTTGTCCTGGGTGCCGTTGTACTGGGGACCGACGAAGGCGAACTGCTTGCCCATCTCCTTGTCGAGGAAGCCGACCTTCAACTGCACCATGTTGCCGAAGGTGTAGTCGGCGCGGCTGGACTGCAGATCCAGCATGGGGGACTGGGCGTTGACGTAGCGCTTGATCTTGGCCACCTCACCGTAGCGGGCGGTGATGAAGTTGTCCTGGGGGGTGCCCTCCTGCACCGCTATCACCTTGCCCTTGAAGTGGGCCGGATCGTCTGCAAAGTCGGCCGCCTTGTCGCTGCGCCCCACGAAGCGGTTCTGCATCATGTAGTAGACCTGGCTGAAGTCCACTTTCTGGCGCCGCTCGTCCGTGATGTTCATGGAGGACATGATGGCGTCGTACTTGCGCACCTGCAGGCCGGGCAGCAGGGCATCCCAGGGCTGGTTGATCACCTCGCACTCGGTCTTCATGGCTGCGCACAGGGCATAGGCCAGATCGACCTCGAAGCCGCCGAGCTGGCCGTTGCTGTCGACCATCTCGAAGGGGGGATAGGTGGCATCGGTGGCGATCACCAGGGGTTTAGCGGCGGCCTGGCCGGCGGTGGCCAGGGCCATCAGCATCATCAGTGTGTTGAGTTTCATGGTCAGTCCCTTGAAGTGTGGTGTCATTCCTAGCGTGCTAAAGGGTGCCGGCCTCAAGGGCCGACGGCTATCTTGCGATGGGTGAGGGCCGGCAACTGGCTGCGCACCGTGCGCTGTGCTGCCAGATCCAGGGTGGCGATGGCCATGCCCTGACCCTCCTCTACCTGGGCCAGTATCCGGCCCCAGGGATCGATGATCATGCTGTGGCCGAAGGTGCGCCGCCCACCGGGGTGGTGTCCCCCCTGGGCACTGGCAAACACGAAGGCCAGGTTCTCTACCGCACGGGCCCGCAGCAGCAGCGCCCAGTGCGCGAGCCCGGTGGTGTGGGTGAAGGCCGCGGGCAGGGCGATGAAATCGGGGGCGGGCCCCAGGCGAAACAGCTCCGGGAAGCGCAGGTCGTAGCAGATCCCGAGGCGCAGCACGCCCCAGGGCAGGGGATGGCTCACCACCTCCCGGCCCGGGGTCATGGTCGCGGCCTCGTCATACTGCTCCTGCCCGGTGCAAAAGCCAAACAGGTGCAGCTTGTCGTAGCGGCTTGCGAGCTGCCCTTGGGGGTCGATGAGCAGGCTGCTGTTGTGCATCTTGCTGGGCTCGTGGCTGGCAAGCGGCAATGTGCCGGCCAGGATCCAGACGCCGAGCTCCCGGGCCAGCCCCTGTACCCAGGCAAGCAGGGGGTGATCGTCAACGGGGGCGGCCAGGGCCACTCGCGCCCGCTCATCGACCGGCATCAGGTAGAAATATTCGGGCAGCAGGGCCAGCTCGGCCCCCTCGGCCGCCGCCTGGCGCAGCAGGGCTTCGGCCTGGGCCAGGTTGTGGTCAAGGTCATCCCCGGAGACCATCTGGAGGACGGCAACGCGCAGTGAATCCATGGTGCCCCCTAGACGGCGCACAGGCGCTCGGCGCCCGCCAGCAGGGTGTCGTCATCCTTGGAGAAGGAGAGACGGATGACTCTTTGATCCGTGCCGTCGTGATAGAAGGCGGAGACCGGAATGGTGGCGACCCCGTGATCGCGGATGAGCCGCTGCACGAACAGGCTGTCCGGCTCGTCGCTTACCCGCTCGTAGCTTGCCAGCATGAAGAAGCTGCCCGCCGAGGGGAGCAGGGTCAGGCGCGAATCCACCAGGGCCGAGGCGAGCAGGTCACGCTTGCGCTGGTAGAAGGCTGCCAGCCCCTGATAGTGGGCCGGTTGCTGCAACAGGTGGGCGAAGCCGTACTGCATGGGGGTGTCGGCGGCGAACATGGCGAACTGGTGCACCTTGCGGATCTCCTCCATCAGGGGACGGGGCGCCACGCAGTAGCCCACCCGCCAGCCGGTGACGTGGAAGGTCTTGCCGAAGGAGAAGACGGCGACGGAGCGCTCCACCAGCTCCGGATAGCGGATGACGCTCTGGTGCAGGGCGCCGTCGAACACCACGTGCTCGTACACCTCGTCCGAGAGGATCAGGATGTCGGTGCCGCGCACCAGGCGGGCGAGGCGCTCCTGATCCCCTGCCTGCCAGACGGTGCCGGTGGGGTTGTGGGGGGTGTTGAGCACTATCATGCGGGTACGGGGGGTGATGCGGGCGGCCACCTCGTCCCAGGGAATGGCGAAATCCGGCGCCTTGAGGGCGATCACCACAGGGGTGGCTCCCTGCAACTGGATCATGGGGCGGTAGCTGTCAAACGCCGGCTCGAACATGATCACCTCGTCGCCGGGGTGAACCAGGGCGGTGATGGCGCAGAACAGGGCTTCGCTGGCGCTGGCGGTGATGGTGATCTCCTCGCCCGCGTCATAGTGATGGCCGTAGCTGGCTGCAATCTTGGCCGCCAGTTGTTCGCGCAGGGCAGGCAGCCCCGTCATGGGGGCGTACTGGTTTTCACCGGCCAGCATGGCCTCGTGGGTCACCCGGATGAGCTCGGGATCGCAGGGGAAGCTCGGCGCCCCCTGGGAGAGGTTGATGCTGGGGTGGCGAGCGGCCAGATCCCCGATCACGGTGAAGATGGTGGTGCCCACCTGGGGCAGTTTGCTGGAAACCTGGGGGATGGACATGGGGCCGTCACCTGCGTGTGTGAAAGAGGTCCCTTTTTAGCCCCCCCAAGGCTTGCCGGACAACGGATTATTCGGCATGGTATGCATGAGTTTTTCTCAAGCATGGAGGCTTGTCATGTTGTCCACCCAGTCGCGTACTCAGTTGCCTCTCTATGGCCTGCAGGTCTTCGAGTGTTCTGCCCGCCATCTGAGTTTCACCCTGGCCGCCGACGAGCTGTGCGTGAGCCAGGGGGCGGTGAGCAAGCAGATCGCCCAGTTGGAGGCGCGCCTGGGCCACCTGCTGTTCGTGCGCGGCACCCGTTGCCTCACCTTGACCCCGGCCGCCGAGCGGCTGCTGCCTTTCGTTCGTGAAGGGCTGGCTCGCATGGGGGAGGGGCTCAGCGCCTTGCAGGCCCTGCCCCACGAGCAGGCGATCAGCATCAAGGTGCCCTCCTGCGCCAGCCGCTGGCTGCTGCGGCGGTTGCAGGCGTTCGAGGGGGAGGCGGTGGAGGTGCGTGGCAGCCACAGCCATGGCATCGACTTCTCCCGGGAGCCCTTCGATCTCGCCATCGTCTACCAGCCCTGCCTGGGGCGCTATCCCCACAGCCAGCCCCTGTTTCGGGAACGGCTGACCCCGGTCTGCGCCCCGGCGTTTGCTGCCAAGCATCGTCTGTGCGAGCGCGACCTGAACGAGCTGCCCCTGCTGCCCCTCATCCATGCCAGCGCCGATAGGCGGGACTGGCGCAACTGGTTTGCCGCCTTCCTCGACATCCCCTGGCAGCCCCAGGGGGGGCAGCTGTTCGATACCCTGGACTTGGCGATGAATGCTGCGCTGCAGGGGTTTGGCCTCTCTCTCGGGGATCCCACCATAGTGGCCGAGGAGCTGGAGAGCGGCGCCCTGGTCGCCCCCTTTGCTCCCGTGCTGGAGACGGATCACGAATACGCCCTGCTCGCCCGGCCCGACAGCCAGCGCCACGGGGTGCAGCGAGTCTGTCACTGGCTGCTGGAGGGGGAGGGTCATCCCTGAGGGGACGCGAAATGAAACAGCCCCGCGGGCGGGGCTGTTGTCATGGTGATGGCCGCTGGCCGATTAAAGGGTCACTGGCAGATCTTGTAGTAGACCTCGTTCCAGCGCAGTTGCTCCTTGAGCGCGGGGATGCGGGTGTGCTCGTCGATGACCACAAACTCGATGCCCATGATGTCGGCGAAGGTGCGCAGCTGCTCGATATCCACCGACTGGGTGAACACCGAGTGGTGTGCGGCGCCCGCGAGGATCCAGGCCTCGGCACTGGTCTGCAGGTCCGGCAGGGGTTTCCACAGGGCGCTGGCCACCGGGAGTTTCGGCATGGCCTCTGGCAGGTCCACCACTTCCAGCTGATTGACCACCAGACGGAAGCGGTTGCCCAGATCGATCAGGCTGGCGTTGACCGCCTTGCCCGCCGGGGCCGCGAACAGCAGGCGGGCCGGATCGGCCTTCTTGCCTATGCCTAAATGCTGGGCGTCCAGCACGGGTTTGCCTGCGGCGATGGAGGGGCAGACCTCCAGCATGTGGGCCCCCAGCACCAGGTTGTTGCCCGCTTCCAGATGGTAGGTGTAGTCCTCCATGAAGGAGGCACCCCCCGGCAGGCCTGCACCCATTACTTTCAGGGTGCGCAAGAGGGCCGCGGTCTTCCAGTCCCCTTCTGCCCCAAAACCGAAGCCTTGCTCCATCAGGCGCTGGCAGGCGAGGCCCGGCAGCTGGTGCAGACCATAGAGATCTTCGAAGGTGGTGGTGAAAGCGCCAAAGCCGCCGTCGGTGAGGAACTTCTTCATCCCCAGCTCCTGGCGCGCCGCCTCATACAGGGATGCACGCAGCACCCCGCCCGCCTGCACCGCCTCGGTCAGGGTGTAGGTCGCCTCATATTCGGCCAGCAGCGCCTCGATGTCGCTGTCGGGCACGGCGTCGATCACCTTCACCAGGTCGCCGACCGGGTGGTAGTTCACCTGATAGCCGAACTGGATCTGGGCCTCAATCTTGTCGCCCTCGGTGACCGCCACGTTGCGCATGTTGTCGCCAAAACGGGCAATCTTGAGGTGGCGGCTGTCGTGGATGGCGGCGGCGATGCGCATCCAGTTGCCAATCTTCTGTCTGGCCTCTTCATCCTGCCAGTGACCCACCACCACGGTGCGGGGCAGCCGCAGGCGGGCCCCCATGAAGCCGAACTCGCGCCCGCCGTGGGCGGTCTGGTTCAGGTTCATGAAGTCCATGTCGATCTCGCTCCAGGGGAGATCCCGGTTGAACTGGGTGTGGAACTGCAGCAGGGGCTTTTGCAACTGGCTCAGCGCCGGGATCCACATCTTGGCGGGGGAGAAGGTGTGCATCCACACCATGAGCCCGGCGCAGCGCTGGTCGTGGTTGGCATCCCGGGCCACCGCGCTGATTTCATCGAGGGTGGTACTGGTGGGTTTGAGCACTATCTTGAGGGGCAGGTTCGCCCCCTCGTTGAGCTGGCTGGCGATGGTGTGGGCGTGATCGGCCACCTGCTTCAATGTGGTGGCGCCATACAGGTGCTGGCTGCCGACCAGGAACCACACTTCCAGCTGTTTCATCAATTCCATGAGTTTGTCCTCTTTTAGGCTTTTGTCTGGCCGTAATAGGCGTGTTTGCCATGCTTGCGCTGGTAGTGCTTCTCCAGCAGGTAATCGGGCAGGGGGCGGGCCCCCGGGTTGATCTGGCCGGTGAGCCAGGCCATGCGGGCCACCTCTTCCAGCACCACGGCGTTGTGTACTGCATCCTCGGCGCTCTTGCCCCAGCTGAAGGGGCCGTGGTTGGCCACCAGTACCCCCGGCATGGTGAGGATGGGGGTCTGCTTGAGGGTTTCGACGATGAGATGACCGGTCAGCCCCTCGTAGTCCTCCTCCACTTCGCCCGGGGTGAGCAGGCGGGAGCAGGGGATCTCGCCGTGGAAGTAGTCGGCCTGGGTGGTGCCGAAAATGGGGATGGGGTGCCCCGCCTGGGCCCAGGCGGTGGCATGGGTGGAGTGGGTGTGCACCACGCCGCCAAGCTCCGGATAGGCGCGATAGAGCACCAGGTGGGTGGCGGTGTCGGAGGAGGGGCGCAAGGCGCCCTCCACCTGCTTGCCCGCCAGATCCAGCACCACCATGTCCTCGACCCGCATCCGCTCATAGCTGACGCCGCTTGGCTTTATCACCACCAGATTGCGCTCTCGGTCGATGCCGCTCACGTTGCCCCAGGTGAAGGTCACCAGGCCATGGCGCGGCAGATCCAGATTGGCGGCGAGCACCTGATCCTTGAGGGTCTTGAGGTTCATGCCGGCACCCCCCGGTTGTAGAGCGGTTCGGCGGCGGCGCCCCAGGCGAGGTAGCGCTGGTAGAGGCGTTCATACTCGGCGACCCGCTCGGGGTGTGGCTGGTGGGTGCGCTCCACGGCGCTCGCCATGTGGTGCTGGGCCTTGGCCACATCGGCGTGGATCCCGGCCGCCACGGCGGCAAAGATGGCCGCCCCCAGGGCGCAGCACTGATCCGAGGCCACCACCTGGATAGGCCTGTTCATCACGTCGGCGCAGGTCTGCATCACGGTGGTGGACTTGCGGGCGATGCCGCCAAGGGCGATCACCTGCTCCACCGGCACCTGCTGACTGGTCATGCACTCCATGATGCTGCGGGCACCGAAGGCGGTGGAGGCCACCAGGGCACCGAAGAGATCGGGGGCATCGGTGCCGAGGTTGATCCCCGTGAGGGTGCCCTGCAGGCGCTGGTTGGCATAGGGGGTGCGCCGGCCGTTGAACCAGTCGAGCACCACCGGCAGGTGCGCCAGGTCGCGCTGCTGATCCCAGGCGGCGGCGAGGCTGGGTAACAGGGCCTGCTTGTGGCGCTCGATGGCGGTGCGAAGCTCCGGATACTGGGCGGCGAGGCTGTCCAGGGGCCAGCCGAGCTGGCGCTGATACCAGGCATAGATGTCACCGAACGCGGACTGTCCTGCCTCCAGCCCCACCATGCCCGGCACCACGCTGCCGTCTACCTGGCCGCAGATCCCGGCAATGGCCCGATCACCTATGGTGGCCTCATCTGCGATCAGGATGTCGCAGGTGGAGGTGCCTATCACCTTCACCAGCGCATTGTTGCCGGCCCCGGCTCCCACCGCCCCCATGTGGCAGTCAAAGGCGCCGCCGGCGATCACCACCTCGCAGGAGAGGTGTAGCCGCTCCGCCCACTCCGGGGTCAGAGTGCCGACCGGGAGATCGGCGGTCCAGCTGCCGGTAAAGAGGGGGAAGTCGAGATCCTCCGTCAGCAGGGGATCCAGGGCATTGAGGAAGTCGGCGGGCGGCAGGCCGCCCCAGCTCGGGTGCCAGAGGGACTTGTGGCCGGCGGCACAGCGCCCGCGCTTGAGGGTGGCCGGGGCCTGGGTGCCGCTCAGGACGGCGGGGACCCAGTCACACAGCTCGACCCAGTTGCAGGCGGCGGCGCGCACGGCGGCATCGGCGCGGGAGACGTGCAGGATCTTGGCCCAGAACCACTCGGAGGAGTAAATGCCGCCGATGTAGCGGCTGTAGTCGGGGAACTGGCCGCCGTGGCACAGGGCGGTGATGGCCTCCGCCTCCTCGATGGCGGTGTGATCCTTCCACAGCACGAACATGGCGTTGGGGTTGTCGGCAAACTCCGGACGCAGGGCCAGCACGCGCCCCTCTCTGTCGATGGGGGCGGGGGTGGAGCCGGTGCTGTCCACCCCGATGCCGCGCACGGCGGTGCGCTGACTCGGCGTGAGCTGGCTCACCACCGCCACCACTGCCTGCTCCATGGACTCCAGATAGTCGAGGGGGTGGTGGCGGAACTGGTTGTTGACCGGTTGGCAGTAGTGGCCTGCCTGCCAGCGCGGGTAATAGACGACATGGGTCGTCAGCTCGGCGCCGTCCTGGCAGCGCACGGCGAGTGCCCTGACCGAGTCGCTGCCGAAATCGAGTCCGATGACGATGTGCTCAGACATAAGTGCTCCTGACCATCAATGAGGGGTGACTGGGGGGAACCATAGGAGATGGGCAGGAGGGGCGGTTAGCCATTGGCTGCTGGAAATATGGATTTTAACGCTGTCAGTGCGACAGGGTGACGGCTCTCTAAAATTCAATATGTGACGAAATTGCTAATTATATAGACGAAATGGCTGCAATCTCATGGCGTGATCCTGCTCTCCATTTTTAATTGTGAAAACGATTACAACTTGGTTCGCTCAATCAGCAACAACAATAACGTCCTGTTTAAGCATGTTTTTATATGGCTGCGACTTGATTGACTCAACGAGCAGCACTGCGTGGATACATGGATTGATAGAACCGTTGGAGACATTCGCATGAACAAAATCGTTAAAGGCATGATCGCGATGGGGTTCGCCCTTGGTATGGCAAATTCTGCTTTCTCGGCCGAAGCGCTGAAGCTGGGCTACCTGGTCAAGCAGCCCGAGGAGCCCTGGTTCCAGACCGAGTGGAACTTCGCCGACAAGGCGGGCAAGGAACTGGGCTTCGAGGTGATCAAGATAGCCGTCCCCGACGGGGAGAAGACCCTCAATGCCATCGACAGTCTGGCGGCGAATGGCGCCAAGGGCTTCGTCATCTGTACCCCTGATCCCAAACTCGGTGCCGCCATCATGGCCAAGGCCAACAGCATGGATCTGAAGGTCATCACGGTGGATGACCAGTTCGTCAACGCCAAGGGCCAGCCCATGGAGCAAGTGCCCCTGGTGATGATGGCCGCCACCAAGATTGGCGAGCGTCAGGGTCAGGAGCTCTACAAGGAGATGCAAAAGCGCCAGTGGGACGTAAAGGCGACCGGGGTGCTCGCCATCACCGCCGACGAGCTCGACACCGCCCGTCGCCGGGTCGAGGGCTCCCTGGGCGCGCTCAAGGCCGCCGGTTTCCCCGAGGGCCAGATCTTCCGCGCGCCCACCAAGAGCAACGACATTCCGGGGGCGCTGGATGCCGCCAACTCCATGCTGGTGCAACACCCCGAGGTCAAGAACTGGCTCATCGTCGGCATGAATGACAACACCGTGCTCGGCGGCGTGCGCGCTACCGAAGGGCAGGGCTTCAAGGCGGAGAACGTCATCGGCATCGGTATCAACGGGGTGGATGCGGTGAACGAGCTCTCCAAGTCCAGCGCCACCGGCTTCCTCGGCTCCCTGCTGCCCAGCCCGGACGTACACGGCTACAAGAGCATCCAGATGCTCCATGACTGGGTCGTCAACGGCGCCGAGCCTGCCAAGTTCACCGAGGTGACCGACGTGGTACTCATCACCCGCGACAACTTCAAGGCCGAGCTGCAAAAGAAAGGGCTGTGATCCCCATCCCTTGATACCCATGCCGGCATGGCGGAGTGCGCCGTGCCGGCTGGCTGGAGTCATCTCATGAATCAAGTTCCATATCTGGAGTTTTGCGGCATCAGCAAGGAGTTTCCCGGCGTCAAGGCGCTGCAGAACGTCTCCTTCGCCTGCCAGCAGGGCACGGTACACGCGCTGATGGGAGAGAACGGGGCCGGCAAGTCCACCCTGCTCAAGATCCTGAGCGGTTTTCAGGCGCCCACCCGCGGGGTGGTGAAGCTGGCGGGTCAGGAGAAAGTGTTCCAAAACACGGTCGATGCCCTTGAGAGCGGGATCGCCATCATCTATCAGGAGCTGCACCTGGTCCCTGAAATGAGCGTGGCGGAGAACATCTACCTGGGGCAGTTGCCGACCCGGCGCGGCGTCATCGATCGGGAGAAGCTCTATCAGGATGCAGCCAGGCAGCTGGCACGCCTCGGGATGGATGTCTCCCCCGAGACGCCGCTCAAGTACCTGTCCCTGGGTCAGTGGCAGATGGTGGAGATCGCCAAGGCCCTGACCCGGGACGCCAGCGTCATCGCCTTCGACGAGCCGACCAGCAGCCTCTCGTCCCGCGAGATTGAGCAGCTGTTTCGGGTCATCCGCCAGTTGCGGGACGAGGGCAAGGTCATTCTCTACGTCTCCCACCGCATGGACGAGATCTTCGCCCTGTGCGATGCCATCACGGTGTTCAAGGATGGCCAGTTCGTGCGCACCTTCGCTTCCATGGCCGAGGTGGACCGGGATCTGCTGGTGAAGACCATGGTGGGGCGCGAACTGACCGACATCTATGGTTACAGCCCAAGGCCGCTTGGCGAGGCGGGCCTCAAGGTGGAGCACCTGATGGGACCCGGCCTCAAGGCGCCGGTGTCGCTCGAGGTAAAGAGAGGGGAGATCCTCGGCATCTTCGGGCTGGTGGGGGCCGGGCGCAGCGAGCTGATGAAGCTTATCTTCGGCGCCGAGACACCTCGGGGGGGCGAGATATCGGTGTTTGGCAAACAGGTGGTCATTCAGAGCCCCATCGATGCCATTCGCAGCGGCATCATGCTCTGCACCGAAGACAGGAAGGCGCTCGGCATCATCCCCATCCATTCGGTGCAGGAGAACATCAACATCAGCGCCCGCCGCCACCACGCGTGGGGAGGCTTCTGGATCAACCAGAAGTGGGAGGACGAGAACGCGAGGCTGCGGATCCGCGACATGCGGGTCAAGACCCCGTCTCCCCAGCAGGCCATCATGAACCTCTCCGGCGGCAACCAGCAGAAGGCCATTCTGGGACGCTGGCTGTCGGAAGACATGAAAGTGATCCTGCTCGACGAGCCGACCCGAGGCATCGACGTCGGGGCAAAGAACGAGATTTACAACGTGATTTACGATCTGGCCAAGGTGGGCATCGCCGTGGTGGTGGTCTCGAGCGAGCTGCCGGAGGTGCTGGGCATCGCGGATCGGATCCTGGTCATGCGGGAGGGGGAGATCGCCGGCGAGCTTTCCCACGACGAGGCCAACGAGGTCAAGGCGCTCAATCTGGCCATGCCGGCCCGTTGATCTGCTGACCGCAACGAGATAGCACCCGGAATTTTCAGGAGAAATACCATGACAACAACGACCTCGGTCGGCCAAGCCGCCAACGACACCGCGGCGAGCGGTACCCGCCTGCAACTGACCCGCATCTGGGATCAGTACGGCATGCTGGTGATCTTCGCCATCCTGTTCCTGCTCGCCTGCGTGCTGGTCCCCAACTTCGCCAGCCTGATCAACATGCGGGGGCTCGGGCTTGCCGTCTCCATGTCGGGCATGGTGGCCTGCGGCATGCTGTTCTGCCTCGCCTCCGGCGAGTTCGACATGTCGGTGGGCTCCGTGGTGGCCTGCTCCGGGGTTGCCTGCGCGGTGGGCATCAACGCCACCGAGAGCATCCCCCTCGGCATTCTGGCCGGTCTCTCGGTGGGCCTTGTCTTTGGCCTCATCAACGGCATCGTCGTGGCCAAATTCAAGATCAACGCCCTCATCACCACCCTTGCCACCATGCAGATGGCGCGCGGGGTGGGCTACATCATCTCCGACGGCAAGGCGGTGGGCATCGTGGAGGAGGGCTTCTTCGAGCTTGGCAACTCCGCCCTGCTTGGCATCCCGACGCCCATCTGGCTGACGGCTGTCTGCTTCGTGTTGTTCGGTCTGCTGCTCAACAAGACCACCTTCGGGCGCAATACCCTGGCCATGGGGGGCAACGAGGAGGCGGCGCGTCTGGCCGGGGTCAACGTGGTGCGCACCAAGATCATCATCTTCACCATGACCGGGCTCATCGCCTCGCTCGCCGGCATCATCCTCGCATCCCGCATGACCTCGGGTCAGCCCATGACCTCCATCGGCTTCGAGCTGGTGGTGATCTCCGCCTGCGTGCTGGGTGGGGTCTCCATGAAGGGGGGGATCGGCAAGATATCCTATATCATCGCCGGGGTGCTGATCCTGGGGCTGATGGAGAACGCCATGAACCTGCTCAACATCTCCCCGTTTGCCCAGTACGTGGTGCGTGGCCTCATCCTGCTCGCCGCCGTGCTGTTCGACCGCTACAAGCAGGTGCGCAAAGCCCGTATCTGAGCGATGTCTTTCCTCGTCACCGGGCCGGCCTCGCGCCGGCCCGGTGTTTTCCCCGGCAAGCTGTGAGCCAGTTCAACAATTTCACAACGAACAGCTTGCGAACATAGGGGGTTCCTACGCCGGATCTCTACAATGGCCCATGTCGACTTTTTTACCGAAACCCTGTTTTCCGCCATGTCCTCGATGCAAAAAGAGAAGCCGAAACAACTCAATCCCCTGCTGCCTGGCTACGCCTTCGACGTCTTCCTGGTCTCGGGGATGACTCCCATCGAGCAGGGGAGCGCGCTGGATTTCACCATCGACAGGCCCCACGGCATGAAGGGGTTCATCGTCAATCTGACCATCAAGGGCAAGGGGCAGATCTTTCAGGGGGACAAGGCCTTCACCGTGGAACCCGGCGACCTGCTGCTCTTTCCACCAGCGGCGGTGCACCATTACGGCCGGGCGCCGGATGCCCGGGAGTGGTATCACCGCTGGGTCTATTTCCGGCCGCGGGCCTATTGGACTGACTGGCTCAAGTGGCCCCAGGTGACGGAGCAGGTGGGGCGACTGCAACTGGCGGACAACCAGCTGCTCACCGAATTCGACGCCCTCTTCCTCGACATCGAGGAGACCCACAAGCAGCTGCGGCCCATGTCGGAGCAACTGGCCATGAACCTCTTGGAGCGGTTGCTCATCCGCTGCTACGAGGCATCGTCCCAGAATGCCTATCCCGCCATCGATCACCGGGTCCACGAGGCGTGCCAGATCCTGAGCGAGTCCCTCTCGGCCGAGATCTCGGTGGAAGCGCTGGCGGAGCAGGTATTCTTGTCTCCCTCGCGCCTCGCGCACCTGTTTCGCGAGCAGGTGGGGGTGAGCATAGTGCGCTGGCGCGAGGATCAGCGCATCATGCGGGCCAAGCTGCTGCTGCAGACCACGCCGCTGTCGGTCGCCACCATAGGCCAGCAGGTGGGCTATGACGATCAGCTCTACTTCTCGCGGGTGTTCCGAAAGCGGGTAGGGGTCAGCCCCACCGAGTACCGCAAGTGCGCCACCCCGCTGTGAGCAGAGCCCAGAGATGACAAAGCCCTCATGACGAGGGCTTTTGTTATCCATGAGGGGCGGATGCGCAATCAGCCCTGACGAGCCTTGAACCTGGGATTGCTCTTGCAGATGACGAACAACTTGCCGCGCCGACGCACGATCTGGCAGTCCGGGTGACGCGACTTGGCGGATTTCAGGGAGGCGAGGACTTTCATTGTTTCTCTTTTCCTTTGCTGAAGAACTGACCGAATCGCTGGCCGAAGCGAGCGACCTGACCTTCCTTGCCGACCTGCTTCTGTTTGCCGGTATAGAAGGGGTGGGACGCGCTGGAGACATCCAGCGTCACATAGGGGTAGGTGTTGCCATCTTCCCACTCTCTGGTGCGATCGGTGGCCAGCGTGGAGCCGATCAGAAAGTAGGTATTGCTGGCGAGATCGCGGAACAGAACCTTGCGGTATTCAGGGTGAATATGGGGGCGCATGATTGCCTCTTTTGTTATGTTATAACAAGAGATGGATAATGCGATGGATGAGAATCAATATCAACTGTTTTTTCCATGATGACAGCGATGGGGGAAAATCGGGGCCGTTCGGCTGCACATCGTCAGCGAGAAGGTGTGAGCGGTGAGGGCCTATGTGCAGCCACCATCTTTACTTTTTAAAAATACTGTATAAAAATACAGTAAACTATCATGGAGACGTACCTTATGCGCCTGGAAATCATCATCGACAGAAAACACCAGATCCCCACCTCGACCATGGAGGCCTTGCGCCAGGAGCTGCTCAAGCAACTGGGTGAGCGCTTTCCCGATCTGCATGTGCGGGTGGCACCGGGTAGTGCCATGGCTCTGACGGTCAGTCGCGCCAGCAAGGAAGACAAGGAGCTGGCCGAAGCCATGGTGCAGGAGGTGTGGGAAAACGCCGATAGCTGGATGCCGGAAGAAGAGGCTCTGGAGGCCTGAAGATAAGCTCTCAGCGGCAAACATCGTCGTGATCCACCAGGGCGCGAGGAGGAACCTCCAGTCGGGTGATGATCCCTGTACCGGCTTTGCCGAACCGCTCTTCAAAACACGCAGCCATGGGCTGCGTGTTGCGTTGATGGGGTAAGCGCATGACCATGAAGGCGAAAGGCGAAAGGCGAAAGGCGAAAGGCGAAAGAGTAATGTTTCTGGCTGCGCTCAGAGTCCCGCCCAACGCTTGAGGCTGTCGACTTGCACTCGTTGGGTGGCCTGTGCGATGTCGCCATTGGCACGCAGTGCCTTGAGGGCGGTGGGGAGCGCCGTGCGTACCTCGTCCGCCGTCATGCCCGGTTGCAATGCCGGGTGGTAGGCAAGCTTGAGCAACACGTAATCGAGCCCGGTCAGAAAGCTGTCGATGCTGCTGTCATTGAAGATGGAGGGGAACACCTTGTCCGAGTCGTTGGGCAGCCCCATCACCTGGCTCAGCTCTTCCACCACGCAATCCAGAAAACGGCCCTTTGCCCGGCTGTAATCCACCGGAATGATGATGGTGGCACGGGTGATCTCGTAGCGAGCGTTGGTGGCGAAATTGGCCAGGCAGATCCCCTCCTTGAGGGCGATGCGCACCGACTCGTCCTGGCGCATGGTGCGTGCAGCCCAGCTCGCCATCTGTTTGTGCCGGGTCATGATGAGGGTGAGATTGGGGTTGTCGCTGACAATCTCGATGGGGTGACCGGTGATCCTGCTCAGGTGACGGGTCTGTACCTTGACGACCTCGGCCTGTAGCGGCTTGTCGCCGAATTCGTTGACGAGCTTGAGACGCACGGGGCCCGGCCAGCGGGAGAAGTGCTCCTGTTGTTCATGGCCATACTCCCGTTTCATGGCGATTTCCATGAAGCTCTGGACAAGGTAGTCATCACGTTGCCAGCGTTCGGTGGCCGACAGCGGCAGGGAGAAGAGCCAGAGCATCAGCCCCGGGAGCAACCAGTGCCCATGGCGAACGGGCTGGACAGGTGTGTGCCATGGGCGCATCTTGCCTCCTTGCAAGGGGATCAGCGGGCGGTACGCTCGATATCACGCCAGGTGAGCCAGAGCCTGAGATCGAACTCCAGTTGATGATAGTCCGGTTCCATGTGCTGGCAGAGCTGGTAGAAAGCCTTGTTGTGATCCTTCTCCTTCAGGTGGGCCAGCTCATGCACCACTATCATCTTGAGAAAGGCGGGATGGGCCTCCTTGAACAGGGCGGCGATGCGGATCTCGTTCTTGGCCTTGAGCTTGCTGCCCTGCACCCGGCTGACATAGGTGTGCAGTCCCAGGGCATCCTTGATCACGTTGATCTTGCCGTCGAAGATCACCTTGGAAAGCGGCGCGGAGCTTTTCAGGTAGCGGTTCTTCAGCTCCATGGTATAGGCGAGCAGCGCCTTGTCGCTCTGGACGAGGTGGGTTTGCGGGTAGCGCTTGGCCAGCATCTCGCCGAGTTTGCCCGCCGCAATCAACTGCTGTACCTGAGCCTTGAGTGGCTCCGGATAGCCCCCCAGATAAGTCAGCTCCGCCATGATTCTTCCCTCTGCCGCAAAAAAGAGCGCCATTGTAGTCAGGATGGGGCCCCTTGAACATGGTCGGCCCCCCTCTTTATGACGACAACGAAAAGGGGCCACCACCAGGATGGCCCCTTCTGTGTGCCTGATTAGCGGCGCCGGTACAGGCCCGGGTCCACCTCTTCATACTGGGCTGCCAGATACTGGTAGAAGGCAAGGTGGGAGGGGGAGGTCGGAGTCTTGAGCTCCTGTGCCACCCGCTCCGGTTTGGCGATGATGAATTTGGGTTGTTGGCGCTGGATGTCAGCCAGCACCCGCTCGCGCACATCGTAGGGCGGGTTGACGTTGGCAAAGAACAGATAGGCGGAGGCCGGCTGGCGATCGGTCCAGAGGTAGTATTGCGGCTGGATGCCATCGACCCAGATCTTGTCGGTGGGCGCCGTCTCGGCCAGGATACGATCGACCCTGACCTGGGCGGGGGGATTGAACGGCCTGCCCTTGAGATTGCCTTCCCAGGCGTTGTTGACCAGCAGCGCCAGCATGGCCAGCGAGGCGAGCCAGGGGGTGGCGCTTCGCACGTCCCAGGCGCGCCAGAGCGGGACCAGAATGAGCACGGGCAAGGCCCACAGCAGGCTGTTGCCGAGCACCTCGCGCACCCGCTCCAGAGACCACTCCTTGGTGCTCCAGCCATAGCCGAGCTGCTGGGCCAGCAACCAGCTGGCGGTCAGCACCACCAGGGAGATGCAAAGTAGCCCCAGGGCATCGGATCGCTGCTCGCTTCTGTCCAGCAGGCAGGCGAGCGGCAGCAGGCCAAGCTGCAGATAGAGCACGTCATAGTGATCGAACACATGGCCGGAGACCGAGTTGGCGATCAGGGTGAACAGCACCCCCAGCAGGGTGGCGCACAGCGCGGGGAGATACCACTCCTGGCGGCGCCCGAGCATCAGGACGAGGAAGGCGGGCAGCAGCATGATGAGGCCGGTGCGCAGCAGACCGACGGCGCCTACCTCAGGAGAGAAACCGTTGCCGTAGCTCCCTTCAAAGAAGATGCCGAAGGCGTAGTATTTGAACTCTGCCAGCACGTCGTGGTGCTGGAAGTAGGCATAGAGCGGGCCGCCGACGAGGGCCAGTCCAAGCAGGCTGGAAAAGAGCAGGGCAAAGGCGCAGCGCCACTGCTCGCGCAGGCACCAGTGACAGAAGAGCACCAGATACCAGGCCCCCCAGAAGGCGCCGTTGTTGGTGCGCATCCAGGCCACGATGGCGAAGGTGAGTGCGGCGACCAGGGCCGGTCCCCAGCTGAATCGCTTGTCCAGCAGCAAGGTGATGAAAGCCCACTGGGCGATGAGGGCCAGATGGAATGTCCAGTCCTCGGTCATGTTGCCGTAGTAGTAGCGAGTGCTGTAGAGCGCCAGCAGGGCCAGCATGCTGCCAAGTCGCGCCCGCACCGAGAGCCCGAGCTGCGAAAAAGCCTGCCAGCTCGCCATGAGGCCCAGCCAGCAGAGCACCCACTCCAGCAGCCAGATCCCGAAGAAGCCACCAAGGCCATAGCCCAGTGCATCGAGGGCGAAGATCATGGGACCCTTGATGTCGATCATGTCCCGATAGAGTACGCCCCCCTCGCTCCACATCTTGCCCATCACCGCAAACAGGGAGGCATCAAATCCCGGGGCCATGCCGTGGAACAACGGATTGCGCAGACAGAACAGCAGAGCCATGAGGGCGGTGAGCAAGATGACCGACGGCCTGATCCCGGGATTGTGGCGGTGCGGGGTAAAGCGGATGGCATGATTCATGGGTGACCTGTTCCTGCGGGAAAGACTGAAAAAGCGGGCTTATCTTGCCGAGCCGGGCTGCACGATGCAATGGAAGAAGTGTAGGCACCTGAAATAATTCGTAAAAGTATCGTTTTCACGCCTCTGGCTGCATTGGCAGGCCCCATCACAAGACAGGGCAGGCGCAGTCGGGCGTCACAGCCTGAGGTTGCATGGTAGGGGGCATGCGCCTGGGAGCGGACCAGGATTCCCCTATGCGGCGAAAAGGCGGCACCGACCCGGGATGGGCCGGTGCCAGATTCACTGGCCGTGATACTCCACCAGGGCCGGCAGGGTGCTGAGCTCCGGCAGGTGGCGTGCCCAGCGCAGGAAGGCATCCGCCAGGGTGATGCCGAGCTCCTGATTGTGCTGGGTCAGGGTGCGGGCAAGGGCAGTGTAGCCCTCCTTGCCGGAGGCAGTATAGGCACTGGAGACCCCGCGATAGATGGCATTCGGCTCGACGTGCAGCCACTGACCCGGGCTGGCTTCCCATTCCAGGCGAGTGATCCTCTCCCCTTTGGGCCTGTCGGCCTGATAGCAGAAGCGCACCCCGGCGGTGTAGGGGAAGCTGCCGCTGCCATTGCCCGTCACCCCGTTGTTGGTGGCGTTGTCGATGGCCCCCTCCAGCGCCTCGGCCAGTTCATTGCCGTGCACCCGGTAGAGGGTAAGGGGAATGGCAAAGGGCAGCAGGCGTCCGGCAACGTCTGCTTCGGTCAGGGGGCCGGGCTCGAGGGAGCAGCGCACGCCCCCGGCATTGTGCAGGGCAAAGTCCACCTGACCCACCTGTTCGCGGGCACTGGCCAGCATGGCGCTCGCTACCAGGGGGGCGACCTGGCTGCCGGCGGGCTGGGTGGCATCGGGCAGCCGCTGATGGTGCAGTGGCCCGGCGAGGCGGGTCACGATGCGGCGGGTCATGGTCTCGAGCTCGGGGCGATAACGCCGGGCCAGATGCAGCTCGAGCTCGGGGGCCGGTTCGCAGAAGTGCAGCCCCGCAGGAGGCGGGGAAGCAAAGGGCCAGGGATCCCAGGGTAACCACTCCAGCTGGCCGCGGCTTTGGCACACGCGTCCCTGTTCGTCGAAGGTGAGTTCGCACACCCCGAGACAGAGGGCGCTGTGGGCGGCGTGCAGGATGGCCACCCCGTTCACCATGAGGGGATAGCTGCCTTCGCTGTCGAGCCCGAGCGGCGCCAGATCCCCCAGCAGGCTGTGGGTGTGCCCGCCGACGATGAGGCTGAGCTCGGGGAAGCGGGTCGCCAGTCGCTTGTCCTGCGCCAGACCCAGGTGGCTGAGCAGGATGATGTGCTGGATGCCGGCGGCCTTGATCTCGCCGAGGGCACGGCTCAAGGTCTCTTCGATACCGTGGAAACGGGTGTGGGGATCGGGGCTCGCGATGGCGGCCATCTGCGGCAGCGTGATGCCGAGCAGGGCGAAGGGCACGTCGTCGATGACGCGCTTGTGCCAGGGGCGGCTCGCGTCAAACAGCCGCGGCAGTCCCTGCAGCCGTAGCTGGGCATCGGCGGGCTCCTGACGGTTGTCGATGTTGGCGGCGAGCACCGGGAAATCGAGCTGGCGCAAAAACTCCACCAGCGGCCCGTTGCCCAGATCGAATTCGTGGTTGCCGATCACCATGGCATCCGGTCGCAAGAGGGCCAGCAGGTCCGCATTGGCCCGCCCTTTGAAACGGTTGAAGTAAAGTGACCCCTGGAAGGTATCGCCGCCATGCAGCAGCAGGCAGGTCTGGCCGGCTGCCTCGGCCTGTTGGCGCAGGGCGGTGAGCCGGGTCAGGATGCGGCCATAGCCGCCGCACTGGGTGCGCCATTCGGACTCGCCATCGGGGGAGAAGCGCATGGGGGCGCCATCGAAATGGGAGTGGCAGTCGCTGAAGTGGGCAAGTTGAACCGTCATACTCAAGGCTCGGTCCTCCTTAGGAAAAAAGAGCACCGAGTCTACTGCATGGGGTGGGGGGGATACCAGCCCGGCGGCAGCCGGGCCGGTAAAGAGTCAGGCGGGAACCATGATCTGGGTGGCGAGGATCACCACCAGCAGGCCGACGGCCACCGGCAGCGAGGTACGTTTGACCACCTCGAACGGAGAGAGATTGCCCATCCCCGCACAGGCGACCACCACCCCGGAGACCGGCGAGATGGTGCGGCCGAGGTTGGATGCCTGCAGCATGGGGATCACCAGATAGGCCGGGTTGACGCCGAGGCTGGTGGCCAAATGGGGGATGAGCTCCACGAAGGCGTAGAAGGGGGCGTTGCCGGAACCCGTGGTGAAGGCCGCCAGGGTGGTGATGACCACCAGCACCAGCATGATGACGATGCCGCCGGTACCGAAGCTCTGAGCCAGATCCAGGAGGTTGGCGATGAAACCGAGTCCCATCAGACCCTGGGCAAAGACCCCAGCACCCACCAGCAGCATCACCACGCCGGCGAAAGCGTCGGCCATGTTGCGCCAGCACACCTGCAGCCCGTCCAGCAGCTCGCGGCCGTTGCGCTTGCGCACCAGCTCCAGCAGGGCGGCCAGCACCAGGCAGATGACGATGATGGTGACGATGTCGAGCTTGGGCCCCAGTTTGCCGTCAAACAGCAGCACACCGATGATGGGGGTGAAGGGCAGGATGGCGTAGAAGCCGGGGGCGTCGGTGACGAGATCGCTCGGGGCGACCGCGGCGTTGTGCTCCCCGGCCTTCTGATCCAGATAACGCTGCCAGAAGAAGTGGGTCACCGCCATGGCTGCGATGGCCACCAGGGAAATGGGCAGGGTCAGCTTGAAGGCAAACTCGATGAGCTCCATGTTCGCGGCCTGGGCTGCCATCACCACGTCCCCCGAGGTGGGTGAGAGGATGATGGCGGCCGGCGAGGCGCACACCGCCGCCGCCGCGCCACGGGAGATCCCCATGTTGACCATCAGCGGGAAGAGGGTGGCCATCAGCAGAACCCCGAGGCCGGTCGCGGAGCTCACCGCCAACGACATGGCGCAGGCGACCAGATAGGCGGCCACCAGCAGGATGTAGGGGGACTTGATGACACCGAGGGGTTTGCTCGCGAGCTTCACCAGTATGGTGTTGGCGCCGATGTGGCTCATGTAGCCGGCAAAGCCGCACAGCACCATGATGAGCATGCCGAGGCCACCCCCCCTGTCGACCAGCAGGAAGCGCACGTATTCGAAGATGTCGGTGGCCATGTGGCCGGTGGAGGGGACGCTCGCCGGCAGCACCGCCTTGCCCATCAGGGCGGTGATCGCCAGCAGCAGCAGGCCGCCGCTGAGCAGTACCCCGGTGGCGGAGTAGCCCTTGAAGATGTAGCGACCCACGGCCAGGGTGACCAGGGTGCCGATCAGGAGTTCTATCATAAAACCTTCCCAAGAGTTGAAATGAGGGGGTGGCCTGCCAGGGCTCACCAGAGGGTTGCGCTGGACTATCCGGCATCGGCCAACAAAAACACTGCGGATATTACCCACTAAGGAGTATTTCACCATCCATTCGATGGCAGCTTGTGATCTCGACTGCAAATCCCCGCCTGAGCCGGGGTGATGACTCGCACGTTTGCAGCAAGCGGGTGCCAAGAGCGGATGACAGGGGGCTGGATCAGGGGTAATCTCCCAATCGGGTTATTAATTCATTGATTATTAATTGAAATTAAGCCGGGACTCACAAGGAGCAAAGCCGCGGACAGATGGGACTCTTCAGCAAGACAGGGGTGACGGCGGCCCTCATTTATGCCGCCTCAATCGGTGCTGTACCTTCCCACTATGCCGGTGTGAAGGTCGCCCCCGATATCAAGGTCGATTTCCAGTTCTATCGGGTCTCCGGGGCCGATGTGGGGGCCGTGATGCGCCAGATCACCGCCTTGTCGCCCACCCAGGCGGACGGGCACATCGGCAAGGCCAGTTATCAGCTCTCCTGGCAGTTGCAGACGAAGGCGACGGCGACACGCTGCGAGCTGGAGCAGGCCAGCGTTCGTGCGCGCATCCAGGTCAGGGTGCCCAACTGGATGGACAAGGCCCGTGCGCCCGCGAAGGAGCGCCAGAAGTGGGACAAGCTGGTGGCCGCCATGTTTGACTACGAGAGCCGTCACAAGGATATTCTGCTGGAGAGCGTGAGCCAGCTTGGCACGCGCCTCGCCCAGTTGCCGGTGACCCGGGATTGCCCAACCCTGGAGCATCAGGGCTGGCAGGCAGGGCAGGCGGTGCTGGAGGCAACCCGGGCGCGGTTCGACACCCTGGCCAGCCAGACCGATCAGGGGCGCAAGCTGGGGGTCGTCTGGCCCAGGGCTGGCTGATAACACGTGTACAGGCCCATGGCCACTCATGGGAAACATAAAAAAACGGGCTGATTGAGCCCGTTTTTTTGTTGGTGCGCCAATAGCGTGGAGGCCGGCAGCCCCGGCTCCTGGGTGGCTAGTCGCGCAGTGGCTTGCCTCTGCGCAGCCTTCGCACCCAGTAGCGGGCGGGATGGAGCGCCTCCAGCAGATCGGCGGCCAGCGGCAGGGGATCGCCGCAGATCTCGCTGGCGACCAGCTCGCCGCACAGGGGCGCCGAGCACAGACCCCGGGAGCCGAGCGCCCCCAGCACGTAGAGGCCGGCATGCAGGGGCAGTGCGCTCTGCTGATCCGCGGGGGCGTTGACGTCATGATCCGCCAGCGCCGCCAACCGGGGGACGGGTCCGGCGACCGGCAGGTGATCCCGGCTGGCGCAGCGCACCCCGACGCGGGCCTGAGCGCCGCTCACATCCACCTCGGCAGGCCAGCGCTGCTGGGGCACACAGGCTTGCAGCCGCGCCCTGTTCTGCTCCTGCTCGTCGGCGCGGTAGGCAAGGTCGGTCTGGTTGCGGCCATAGCTGGCCCCGATGCAGTGCGCACCGTTGTGGGCCGGGGTGAGGTAGCCGTCGTAGCAGAGCACGGTCTTGAGCTGGCTCAAGCCAGTCGTGGTCGGCACATGGCTCACCTGGCCGCGCACCGGATAGAGGGGAAGCTCGGCAAAGGGGAGAAGGGCTGGCAACTGATGCCCGGCTGCTGCCACCAGATTGGGGGCGTGCCACTGGCGGCCATCCTGGCTCTCCACCCGCCAGCCATCGACCTCTTCGGCAATGCGGGTCACAGCGGCATTGAACACCACTTCCAGCCGCCCGCTGGCCTGCGCCTCCCTGATGGCCGCGCGGGTGAGATCCGCCGGACAGAGCCAGCCCCCCAGGGGATAGCTCACGCCATCCGCATCGCAGGGCAGGCCGACCACCTGCTCAACCTCCGCTGCCGAGAGTGGGTGCATCAGCTCGGGGGGGAAGGGGCCCTGACTCATCTTGGCAAGCTTGGCGGCGGATTTGTCGTCGTAGCCGAGTTGGGTGACGCCACACAGAGAGAAGGCGACGGGGTGGTGCTTTGCCAGGGCCAGCAGCCGGTTTCTGGCAAAGCCAAAGGCCAGCGAATAGAAGCGCGACAGGGCATCGTGCTCGCCGTTGAGCAGGGGGTAGAGGGCTCCTTGTCGATTGCCGGAAGCGCCGCTGGCCGGTTCGCCATCTTCGCACAGCAAGGTGACGTGCCGACCCCGCTCCACCAGAGAGAGCGCCGTCATGGCGGAAGCGATGCCGCCACCGATGATGAGCACCTCTCCCTCCCGCCCTGCGGGGCGGGCATACCAGGGGGCGATGCTCTGCTGCGGCACTTTGCCTTCCCGAACACCCGCCAGCATCTCCCGCTTGCTGCCGTGGCCCTTCACCTTCTTCATGGCAAAGCCGGCGGCAATCAGCCCTCGTCGCACGAAACCGGCGCAGGTAAAGGTCGAGAGGGTGGCATCGGGGCGGGCGAGGCGAGCGAGATCGTCGAAGAGATCCTGGGTCCACATCTCTGGGTTCTTGGCAGGGGAGAAACCGTCCAGATACCAGGCGTCCACCAGACCGGTTGCCGGATGGGGCACCTGGGGCAGCATCTCCTTGATGTCGCCAAACCAGAGGTCGAGGCGGATGCGGCCATCGGCAAAGAGCAGGCGATGGCAGCCGGAGACCGGCAACGGCCACTGGTCGATGAGAGGCTGGCTCAAGGGGGCAAGCTCGGGCCAGGCGGCCAGGGCCTTGCGCAGATCGGCCTGGGTAAGAGGGTATTTCTCGACGCTGATGAAGTGCAGCCGGGATCCGTTGCCGGACAGGGGGGCCTGTTCCAGAAAGGCGGCCATTGTGGCCAGAAAGTTAAGTCCTGTACCGAAACCTGTTTCACCAATCACGAAACTGTCACTATCGTGGTGCGAAAATCGCTCTGGCAGTCGATTTTGCTGCAAAAAGACGTAGCGGGTTTCACTTAGACCGTTATCATTGGAAAAGTACACATCCCCGAACTCACTGGAGACTGGAGTTCCCGCTTCGTTCCAGTCCAATCGGGCATGATGTAAGGATGTTTGACTCACGTTTTCCTCGGCTCGCGTCACAAAATCGCGGGCATTCTACGTGAAAGCAGACCAGTTTGGCAGCCGAAAGCGGGTAGACTCGGTGCCAGTTTTTCCAGACGAGATGAATTAATGAGAAGAGCAGTGATCACCGGTATCGGCGTCATCTCCAGTATCGGCAACAACAAGGAAGAGGTGCTGGCCTCCCTGAAAGCAGGCAAATCCGGCATCACCTATTCCGAGCAGTTCGAGCAGTACAACCTGCGCAGCCGTGTCTGGGGTAACATCAAACTCGATCCGTCTGAACTGATCGACCGTAAAGTCATGCGTTTCATGGGTGACGCCGCGGCCTACGCCTACCTCTCCATGCAGCAGGCCATCGAAGATGCCGGCCTGCCGGAAGAGATGGTCTCCAACGAGCGTACCGGCATCGTGACCGGTTCCGGCGGCGCCTCCGGCAAGAACACCTCCGAATCTGCCGATATCGCCCGTGAAAAGGGCGTCAAGCGGGTGGGTCCCTACATGGTGCCACGTACCATGTCTTCCACCACCTCCGCCTGTCTTGCCACCCCGTTCAAGATAAAAGGTGTCAACTACACCATCAGCTCCGCCTGTGCGACCTCTGCACACTGCATCGGTCATGCCTTGGAACTGATCCAGCTTGGCAAGCAGGACATCATCTTTGCCGGTGGCGGCGAGGAGCTGGACTGGTCTTCCACCATCCAGTTCGACGCCATGGGCGCGCTCTCCACCAAGTACAACGACAACCCGGAAAAAGCGTCCCGCACCTATGATGCGGACCGCGACGGCTTCGTCATCTCCGGTGGCGGCGGCATCCTGGTGGTCGAGGAGCTGGAACACGCCCTGGCCCGTGGTGCCCACATCTACGCCGAAATCACCGGTTACGGTGCGACCTCCGACGGCTACGACATGGTGGCCCCGAGTGGTGAAGGCGCCGTGCGTTGCATGAAGATGGCGATGCAGGGTGTCGACAAGGTGGACTACATCAACACTCACGGTACCTCTACTCCGGTTGGTGACACCAAGGAGCTGGAAGCCATTCAGACCCTGTTTGGCAGCAATGCACCCAAGCTCTCCGCCACCAAGGCGATGACCGGTCATGCCCTGGGCGCCGCCGGCGTGCACGAGGCCGTCTACTCCCTGCTGATGATGGAACACGGCTTCATCGCCCCCAGCATCAACATCGAGAACCTGGACGAGAAGGCCGTGGGCCTGCCCATCGTACGCGAGTACGAAACCGCGGATCTCAATACCGTCATGTCCAACAGCTTCGGCTTCGGCGGTACCAACGCCTCTCTGGTGTTCAGCAAGTTCAAGGCTTGATCTCCCTGTGGGGAGCGCAACGCGAAATAGAAAAAGGCGCCGAAAGGCGCCTTTTTTATTGAACTCTTTTTATTGAATTCTTTTTATTGAACTCTGCTGATGGTTCCCGGTTCTGGACCGCTGTCTGCCAAGGGCAACCGCATATAGACAGCCCCGTCACCATACTCCACCAGCGATTTGCCGGTGTCGGCGGGCACAAACCCCTGCTTGCGCCAGAAGGCGGGGGCATCCTGAACCGCCACCAGGCCTGCATGGCGATATCCTGCATGGCTCGCGAAAGCGAGCGCCCTTGCCAGCAGCCGCTGTCCGACACCCAGGCCGCGTGCCTTGCTCGAGACAGCGAGATCGTGCAGATAGAACTCGTCGTGGCCGGCCAGCGCCTTCATCGGCACCGAGAGGGGCGGGGGCTGGTGGGCACGCCAGGGGTGGCAGAGCAGGTAACCCAGCACTTTGCCCTGACGCTCGGCCACCCAGCAGGAGGCGGGGGCCAGCTGGGTCTTGCTCTGCATCACCTCGAGGGACTCGGGTTCAAACTGGTGATAACACTCGTGCTGGATGGCCATGATGGCGGGCCAGTCTGGCGTGCGGATGGTGCGGATCGTGATCATGATGCGGGTCGGGTCCGTACTCAAACCGTGGCAAAAAGGGGTGACAGCATACCCCAGAGAGCACACAAACGAAACCGGGTCACCTGTCAGCGACTCGTCAGCGAACCGGTTCCTTGCTCACGATCTTGACCAGCTGGTAGCGCAAGGAAGGGGCATCGGCCGGCACATCGGCAAGTTGCTCCCTGGTCACTTCCAGCTGGTAGCGGTAGCCCGGCTCGAAGGTGAAGCCTTCGATCTGCTGATAGAAGAGGCTCCAGCTCTCGCCCGGCTGACTGCGTACCTGCATGCACTTCATGGGGGCGACACCGACGCAGTCTGCCAGCTTGTCCTGGATATAGAGGGTTTCGGTGGTCGGGGCGCTCTGGCAGGCGCTGAGCAGGAGGGCGGAGCTGAGGAGCAGGGGAGATTTCATGATGAATGTCCTTGGCGTAAAAGGGCGCGATTAAACCTGCAAAAGAAAAGGCGGTCAATGACCGCCTTTGTAACAAACCATGACAGATCGGGCTCAGCGCTGGTCGAGGGGCACGAATTCGCGCAGGGGCTGACCGGTGTAAAGCTGACGGGGACGGCCGATCTTCTGATCCGGGTCCGAGTGCATCTCGTTCCAGTGGGCAATCCAGCCGATGGTGCGGGAAATGGCGAAGATCACGGTGAACATGGACATGGGGATGCCGATGGCCTTCATGATGATGCCGGAGTAGAAGTCCACGTTCGGGTAGAGCTTCTTCTCGATGAAGTAGGGGTCGGACAGCGCGATGCGCTCCAGCTCCATGGCCACGTCCAGCAGCGGATCCTTGATCTGCAGCTCGGTCAGTACCTCGTGGCAGGTTTCGCGCATCACGGTGGCACGGGGATCGTGGTTCTTGTAGACCCGGTGACCGAAGCCCATCAGACGGAACGGATCGTTCTTGTCCTTGGCGCGGCCGATGTACTCGGGAATGCGATCCACGGAGCCAATCTCTTCGAGCATCTTGAGGCAGGCTTCGTTGGCACCACCGTGGGCCGGGCCCCACAGGGAGGCGATCCCCGCGGCGATACAGGCAAACGGGTTGGCACCGGAAGAGCCGGCCAGACGCACGGTGGAGGTGGAGGCGTTTTGCTCATGGTCCGCATGCAGGGTGAAGATGCGGTCCATGGCGCGCTCGACGATGGGGTTGACCTTGTACTCTTCGGTCGGCACGCCAAACATCATGTGCAGGAAGTTGCCTGCATAGGAGAGGGCGTTGCGCGGCTGCATGAAGGGCTGGCCGATGGAGTACTTGTAACACATGGCGGCCAGGGTCGGCATCTTGGAGAGCAGACGGAAGGCACAGATCTCGCGATGCTCCTCGTTGTTGATGTCGAGGGCGTCGTGATAGAAGGCGGACAGTGCGCTGACCACGCCGCACATGACGGCCATGGGGTGGGCGTCGCGGCGGAAGCCACGGAAGAAGAAGGCGATCTGTTCGTGCACCATGGTGTGGCGGGTGACCAGACGTTCAAATTCCGCATATTGGGTCTTGGTGGGGGCCTCGCCGTACAGCAGGATGTAGCAGACTTCGAGGTAGCTGGCCTGGGTGGCCAACTGGGCGATGGGGTAACCGCGGTGCAGCAAGACACCCTGGTCGCCATCGATGTAGGTGATGGAAGATTTGCAAGAACCGGTGGCCATGAAGCCGGGGTCGAAGGTGAAATATCCTTGCGTGCCCAGCTTTCTGACATCGATCACATCGGGTCCAACGGTACCGGAGAGGATCGGCAGTTCAACCGGCTCTTTTCCGGGCAGATGTAGGGTGGCTATCTTATCAGCCATAGCACGTCTCCTTTGCTCTTTTATAATTTGGTTCCAGCCCTACTTTATTACGACTGTTATGACGCTGGCAAAGGTTCTTACCCGTACCACGGCGGCTGGAGCGCCTTATTTGAA
Source organism: Aeromonas sp. R5-1 (assembly GCF_040908265.1). Lineage (NCBI taxonomy): Bacteria > Pseudomonadati > Pseudomonadota > Gammaproteobacteria > Aeromonadales > Aeromonadaceae > Aeromonas > Aeromonas sp. R5-1. The sequence goes on along the minus strand of NZ_JBFODJ010000104.1, from coordinate 13,576 downwards.
CCAGAGAACCATGTCTTTGTCAATTTTGCTGGATGATCATTAATGACTTGTTAAAGCTGTTGTGAGATCTGGTTTACGGTTTTGGATTTTCTGTGTAGCTATTTGATTGTCATTGGTTAAGGCCGCCGATATACTGCGCCACGTGGGTGATGGTCGTCGGTGTTTGAAACGCTTTCGCAAAGCCAGATGTGATATCGAAAATGTTATTTTTGGCTTTCCTGAGTTGTTTTGGTAACAAAAACCTAACAAATGCCACTCCTCGCCCTCAAAGCGTGTGAAAACAATAACTAACGTGCTCAATGGAGCTGAGTGGGCAAAGCCGTGAAAAACAAACAGAGACCTGTAAACCTCGACCTACAGACGATCAGCTTTCCTGTCACCGCCATCGCTTCCATCTTGCATCGTGTCTCAGGGGTCATCACCTTTGTGGCATTGGCCATCTTGCTGTGGATGCTTGGTACTTCACTCGCCTCTCCCGAAGGATTTGAATCGGTCGTTGCCATCATGGACAACTTCCTGGTCAAGTTCGTGCTGTGGGGGATCCTGACCGCGCTGGCTTACCACATCGTGGGCGGTCTGCGGCACCTGGTCATGGACATGGGCTATTGGGAAGAGCTGGAATCCGGTAATCAGAGTGCCCGTGTGGCCTTCGTGATCACCGCGGTTTTGGCGGTATTGGCGGGGGTGCTGGTATGGTAACCAATTCTGCAACTTTCGGGCGCAGCGGTGTTCATGATTACATCCTGATCCGCGCCACCGCCCTCATCATGACGTGCTACGTCCTCTATCTGGTTGGCTTTGTCGCGTTCAACGACATCACCTACGAGGTGTGGACCGGCTTCTTCTCCAACACCTTCACCAAGGTCTTCACCCTGCTGACGCTCGTATGCGTCTTGATCCACGCCTGGATCGGTCTGTGGCAGGTGCTGACCGACTATATCAAGCCGGTCGGACTGCGCGGTGCGCTGCAGTTTGTGCTGGTGGTGGTGCTGTTTGTCTATGTGATGACTGGTTTCGTCGTGCTGTGGGGTGTGTAAGGTGACTATTCCAACTCGTGAATTTGATGCGGTCGTGATCGGTGCCGGTGGCGCCGGTATGCGCGCCGCGCTGCAGATTGCCCAGTCCGGCAAGAGCTGCGCCCTGTTATCCAAGGTTTTCCCGACCCGTTCCCACACGGTCTCCGCCCAGGGCGGGATCACGGTCGCCCTGGGCAATGCCCACGACGACAACTGGCAGTGGCACATGTATGACACCGTCAAGGGCTCCGATTATATCGGTGATCAGGAAGCCATCGAGTACATGTGCAAGACCGGCCCCGAGGCCATCTATGAGCTGGAGAACATGGGCTTGCCTTTCTCCCGCTTTGACAACGGTACCGTCTACCAGCGTCCGTTCGGCGGTCAGTCCAAAAACTTCGGCGGCGAGCAGGCTGCCCGCACCGCGGCGGCAGCCGACCGTACCGGTCACGCCCTGCTGCACACCCTGTATCAACAAAACGTCAAGAACAAGACCACCGTCTTCTCCGAGTGGTATGCCCTGGATCTGGTGAAGAACCAGGATGGCCATATCGTCGGCTGTACCGCCATCGACATGGAGAGCGGCGAGGTCGTCTACTTCAAGGCCAAGGCCACCGTGCTCGCCACCGGCGGCGCCGGTCGCATCTACCAGTCCACCACCAACGCCCACATCAACACCGGTGACGGCGTCGGCATGGCGCTGCGTGCCGGGGTCGGCGTGCAGGACATGGAGTTCTGGCAGTTCCACCCCACCGGTATCGCCGGGGCAGGGGTACTGGTCACCGAAGGTTGCCGTGGTGAAGGCGGCTACCTGCTGAACAAGGACGGCGAGCGCTTCATGGAGCGTTATGCACCAAACGCCAAGGATCTGGCCGGTCGCGACGTGGTGGCCCGTTCCATCATGATCGAGATCCGCGAAGGCCGTGGCTGTGACGGTCCCTGGGGCCCGCACATCAAGCTCAAGCTGGATCATCTGGGCAAAGAGGTGCTGGAATCCCGCCTGCCGGGCATCTGCGAGCTCTCTCGCACCTTCGCCCACGTGGATCCGGTCAAAGAGCCCATCCCCATCATCCCGACCTGCCACTACATGATGGGCGGCGTGCCGACCAGCGTGAACGGCCAGTGCCTGACCCAGGACAAGGATGGCAACGACGTGCCGGTGGTCGGTCTGTTCGCGGTGGGCGAGATCGCCTGCGTCTCCGTGCACGGTGCCAACCGTCTGGGCGGCAACTCGCTGCTGGATCTGGTGGTGTTCGGTCGTGCTGCCGGGATGCACCTGGTGGAGACCCTTGGCTCGATGGAGCACGGCGTGGAAGCCACCGACGCCGACATCGCCAAGGCGCTGGAGCGCTTCAACCGCTGGGAAAACAACCGTGACGGAGAAGACCCGGCCCAGATCCGAAAGGATCTGCAGCGCTGCATGCAGAACAACTTCTCCGTGTTCCGGGAAGGGGATGCCATGGCAGAAGGGCTGGCCGAGCTGAAACTCATCCGCGAGCGTCTCAAGAACGCCCGTCTGGACGACACCTCCAAGGAGTTCAATACCCAGCGCATCGAGTGCCTGGAGCTGGACAACCTGATGGAGACCGCCTATGCCACCGCGGTGGCGGCGAACTTCCGTACCGAGAGTCGTGGCGCCCACAGCCGCTTCGACTTCCCGGAGCGTGACGATGAGAGCTGGCTGTGCCACAGCCTCTATCATCCGGACACCGAGTCCATGACCCGTCGCGCTGTCAACATGTCACCCAAGACCCGTGAGGCGTTCCCGCCCAAGGTCCGGACTTACTGATTGCGGAGCCAAGCACAATGAACGTCACATTCTCTGTCTACAGATACAATCCGGACGTTGATAACGTCCCGTATATGAAGGATTATCGTCTTGATATTCCTGAAGGTTCCGACATGATGGTGCTCGACGCACTGATCCAGCTCAAGGAGCTGGATCCCACCCTCGCCTTCCGCCGCTCCTGCCGCGAAGGGGTCTGTGGATCTGACGGTCTCAACATGAATGGCAAGAACGGTCTGGCCTGCATCACGCCGCTCTCCGATCTCTTGAAGAAGGGCAGCAAGGTCGTCATTCGACCCTTGCCCGGTCTGCCGGTGATCCGGGATCTGGTGATCGACATGACCCAGTTCTACACCCAGTGGGAGAAGGTCAAACCCTTCCTCATCAACGACGAAAAACTGCCGCCCGTGCGTGAGCACCTGCAATCCCCCGAAGAGCGCGCCAAGCTGGATGGCCTGTACGAGTGCATACTCTGTGCCTGCTGCTCCACCTCTTGCCCCTCCTTCTGGTGGAACCCGGACAAGTTCATCGGTCCGGCCGGCCTGCTCGCCGCCTATCGCTGGCTGGCGGACAGCCGCGACACTGCGGCCAGTGAGCGACTGGGCAACCTGGATGACGCCTTCAGCGTGTTCCGCTGCCACGGCATCATGAACTGCGTGAACGTCTGTCCCAAGGGCTTGAACCCGACCAAGGCCATCGGTCAGATCAAGTCGATGTTGCTCAACCGGGCCGTGTAGTATCGGGGCCAGGGCGCCTTGCGCCGGGCCCGACCTCTGGATAGCCATCCCGCCCCGGGATGGCTATGACCCTACAAGCTGCAGTGCAGCGAACAAGATGTACAAGGGATAGAAATGCATAACGGCGTGATGAAGGCCTGGTTGGAGTCATCTCACCTGGCTGGTGCGAATGCAAGCTACATTGAGGATTTGTACGAATCCTTCCTGGAAAACCCCGACTCCGTTGCCGACGAATGGCGCAGCCTGTTCCAGTCGCTGCCCCAGGTCAACGGACATGCAGTAGAACAACCCCACTCCCAGGTTCGCGACTATTTCCGCCGCCTGGCCAAGGACTCCTCCCGTTACAGCGCTCCCGTCTCCGATCCCCAGGTGGATGCCAAACAGGTTCGCGTACTGCAACTGATCAACGCCTTCCGCTTCCGCGGTCACCAGAACGCCAACCTGGACCCCCTGGGTCTGTGGCAGCGCGAGCCGGTCGCCGAGCTGGATCCGGCCTTCCACAACCTGCAAGGTGCAGACATGGAGGCCACCTTCAATGTGGGCTCCTACGCCATCGGTCGCGAGACCATGGTGCTCTCCGATCTGTATGCCTCGCTGAAGAAAACCTATTGCGGCAGCATCGGCGCCGACTACATGCACCTCACCTCCACCGAGGAGAAGCGCTGGCTGCAAGACAGGCTGGAATCCATCGAAGGGAAGGGCAACTATACCCTCGAAGAGAAGACCCGCTTCCTCGAGAGCCTGACCGCCGCCGAAGGGCTGGAAAAATACCTGGGTGCCAAGTTCCCGGGGGCCAAGCGTTTCTCCCTGGAAGGGGGCGATGCCATGGTGCCCATGCTCAAAGAGCTTATTCGCCGCGCAGGTGAGCAGGGTTGCAAGGAAGCCGTCATCGGCATGGCCCACCGCGGTCGCCTCAACGTGCTCATCAACGTACTGGGCAAGCGCGCCCAGGACCTGTTCGACGAGTTCGCCGGCAAGCACGGCGAATCCTGGGGCACAGGGGACGTGAAGTACCACATGGGCTTCTCCTCCGACTTCGCCACCCCGGGCGGCAACGTCCACCTGGCGCTCGCCTTCAACCCGTCGCACCTCGAGATCGTCAACCCCGTGGTCATCGGCTCCGTGCGTGCCCGTATGGACCGTCGCGGTGACAAGGACGGCTCCAGCGTCCTGCCCATCACCATCCACGGTGACTCCGCCATCGCGGGGCAGGGGGTCGTTGCCGAGACCTTCAACATGTCCCAGACCCGTGCCTATGGCGTGGGCGGCACGGTGCGCATCGTCATCAACAACCAGGTGGGCTTCACCACCTCCTATATCCGTGACCTGCGCTCCACCGAATATTGCACCGACATCGCCAAGGCGGTGCAGGCCCCTGTGCTGCACGTCAACGGGGATGACCCGGAAGCCGTGGTGCTGGTGACCCAGATTGCCCTGGATTACCGCAACACCTTCAAGCGCGACGTGGTGATCGAGCTGGTCTGCTACCGTCGTCACGGTCACAATGAGGCTGACGAGCCGAGCGCGACCCAGCCCCTGATGTATCAGAAGATCAAGCAGCACCCGACCCCGCGCAAGATCTACGCCGATCAGCTGATCGCCGAAGGAGCCATCGCACCGGAGCTGGCTACCACCCTGGTCAACGACTATCGCGATACCCTGGATCGGGGCGAGCGGGTGAGCAAGGAGTGGCGCCCCATGGAGCTGCATTCCGTGGACTGGACCCCTTATCTGGGTCACGACTGGGCCATGGCCTATGACAGCACTGTGCCGATGGATCACCTGAAGGCCCTCGGCGAGCGCATCAGCCAGTATCCGGCCACCCATGTGCTGCAACGCCAGGTCGAGAAGATCTACGAAGACCGTCGCCTGATGGCCGCCGGTGAGAAACTGGTGGACTGGGGCTTTGCCGAGACCCTGGCCTACGCCACCCTGGTGGACAAGGGATCCCGCATTCGCTTTACCGGGGAAGACTCCGGCCGCGGTACCTTCTTCCATCGCCACGCCGTGCTGCACAGCCAGACCGATGCCAGCACCTACACCCCGCTGTGCAACCTGCACGACGAGCAGGGCCCGTTCGAGGTGTACGACTCCGTGCTGACCGAGAACGCGGTACTGGCGTTTGAATATGGCTACGCCAGCGCGGAGCCGGCCGGTCTCACCATCTGGGAAGCCCAGTTCGGTGACTTCGCCAACTGCGCCCAGGTGGTGGTGGACCAGTTCCTCTCCTCCGGCGAGCAGAAGTGGGGCCGGATGTGCGGCCTGACCATGCTGCTGCCCCACGGTTACGAGGGCCAGGGCCCGGAGCACTCCTCTGCCCGTCTGGAGCGTTATCTGCAGATGTGCGCCCAGCACAACATGCAGGTGTGCGTGCCCTCCACCCCGGCGCAGGTGTTCCACATGCTGCGTCGCCAGGTGGTGCGCCCCATGCGCCGTCCGCTCATCGTGATGACGCCCAAATCCCTGCTGCGCCACCCGCTGGCGGTGAGCAAGCTCGAAGAGCTGGCAGAGGGCACCTTCCAGAACGCCATCGGCGAAATCGATGCGCTGGATCCCAAAGGCGTCAAGCGCGTGGTCTTCTGCTCCGGCAAGGTTTACTACGACCTGCTCGATGCCCGTCGCAAGGCCGAGCAGCAGGACGTGGCCCTGGTACGGATCGAGCAGCTCTACCCCTTCCCGGAAGAGGAAGTGCGCGCCATCCTGGCCGATTACAGCCATGTCACCGACTTCGTCTGGTGTCAGGAAGAGCCGCAGAACCAGGGCGCCTGGTACAGCACCCGTCATCACTACGACAGCGTGCTGCCAAGCCATGCCCGTCTGCGTTATGCCGGTCGCCCGGCCTCGGCCTCACCGGCCGTCGGTTACATGTCCGTCCACGCCAAGCAGCAAAAAGCCCTGGTGGAAGACGCCCTTACCCTGGAATGAACGAGTTGTGGATGAGGAGGGCCCGTGTCGGGATCCTCTCTGACCTGGAACAAGCCTGCTGGCCAAGAAGTAACAAGGAACTGATTACATGACTATCGAGATCAAGGTACCGGACCTGCCGGAATCAGTGGCGGATGCCACCATCGCGACCTGGCACAAGAAACCGGGTGATCTGGTTGCCCGTGACGAAGTGCTGGTTGACATCGAAACCGATAAAGTCGTGCTGGAAGTGCCCGCGCCGGAAGCCGGCGTACTGGGCGACATCCTGCAGAGCGAAGGGGCCACCGTGCTCTCCCGCCAGCTGATCGCCATGCTCAAGCCGGCCCCCGTTGCCGGTGAAGCGACCAGCGAAAAGCCGGTGGAAGCCGTGGCCGATGACGCAGCCGATGGCCTGAGCCCTTCCGTGCGCCGCATGGTGGCCGAGCATGACATCGACGTCGCCAAGCTGACCGGCACTGGCAAGGGTGGTCGTGTCACCAAGGAAGACGTGGAAGCCTTCATCAAGAATCTGGGCAAGGCTCCCGTGGCTGCGCCGACTGCTGCCACTCCCGTGGCTGCCGCACCGGTCGCGCCGCTGGCCGGTCGCACCGAGAAGCGTGTGCCCATGACCCGTCTGCGCAAGCGCATCGCCGAGCGTCTGCTGGAGGCCAAGAACACCACCGCCATGCTGACCACTTTCAACGAGATCAACATGGCGCCCATCATGAAGCTGCGCAAGCAGTACGGCGAGATCTTCGAGAAGAAGCACGGCATCAAGCTCGGCTTCATGTCCTTCTATGTGAAGGCCGTGGTCGAATCCCTCAAGCGCTACCCGGAAGTGAACGCGGCGCTGGACGGTGACGACATCGTCTACCACAACTACTTCGACATCAGCATCGCCGTCTCCACCCCCCGTGGTCTGGTGACCCCGGTGCTGCGCGACTGCGACAACATGAGCCTGGCGGACATCGAGAAGGCCATCAAGGATCTGGCCGGCAAGGGCCGTGACGGCAAGCTGACCGTGGATGAACTGACTGGCGGCAACTTCACCATCACCAACGGCGGCGTGTTCGGCTCCCTGATGTCCACCCCCATCATCAACCCGCCCCAGAGCGCCATTCTGGGTATGCACAAGATCCAGGACCGCCCCATGGCCGTCGACGGCAAGGTCGAGATCCTGCCGATGATGTACCTGGCGCTCTCCTACGATCACCGCATCATCGACGGCCGCGAGTCCGTGGGCTTCCTGGTCTCCATCAAGGAGCTCCTGGAAGACCCGACCCGTCTGCTGCTGGATGTCTGAGCAAGCGTGACTGAAAGATAACGAGGGGCCGCCCAGGCCCCCATTCACAGGGGATTGAGAAACACGAGCCCCGGACGGAAATACCTACAACACGGATAGAGCATCTATGAATCTGCATGAATATCAGGCAAAACAGCTGTTTGCCGAGTATGGCCTGCCGGTCTCCGAAGGTTATGCCTGTGCTACCCCGCAGGAAGCGGCCGAAGCGGCCGACAAGATTGGTGGCAACACCTGGGTCGTCAAATGCCAGGTCCACGCCGGTGGCCGCGGTAAAGCGGGCGGCGTCAAGCTGGCCAAGAGCAAGGACGAGATCCGCGCCTTTGCCCAGAACTGGCTCGGCAAGAACCTGGTGACCTATCAGACTGACGCCAATGGTCAGCCGGTTACCAAGATCCTGGTGGAGTCCTGCACCGACATCGCCAAGGAACTGTACCTGGGCGCCGTGGTCGACCGTGGCTCTCGCCGCGTGGTCTTCATGGCTTCCACCGAAGGTGGCGTGGAGATTGAGAAAGTCGCCCACGAAACCCCGGAACTCATTCACAAGGCGGCCATCGATCCCCTGGTGGGCCCGCAGGCCTATCAGGCCCGTGAGCTGGCCTTCAAGCTGGGTCTGGTCGGCGATCAGATCAAGCAGTTCACCAAGATCTTCATGGGCCTGGGCCAGATGTTCCTGGACTGCGACTTCGCCCTGCTGGAGATCAACCCCCTGGTCATCACCGACAAGGGCAACCTGCACTGCCTGGACGGCAAGATCAACATCGACGCCAACGCCCTGTACCGTCAGCCCAAACTGCGCGAGATGCACGATCCGTCCCAGGATGACCCTCGCGAAGCGCACGCCGCCCAGTGGGAGCTGAACTATGTGGCGCTCGATGGCAACATCGGCTGCATGGTCAACGGCGCGGGCCTGGCCATGGGTACCATGGACATCGTCAACCTGCACGGCGGTTCACCTGCCAACTTCCTGGACGTCGGCGGCGGCGCCACCAAGGAGCGCGTGACCGAGGCCTTCAAGATCATCCTCTCCGACAGCAAGGTACAAGCCGTGCTGGTCAACATCTTTGGCGGCATCGTGCGCTGCGACATGATCGCGGAAGGCATCATCGGTGCCGTGAAGGAAGTGGGGGTGAAAGTGCCCGTGGTGGTGCGTCTGGAAGGCAACAATGCCGAACTGGGTGCCCGTAAACTGGCCGACAGCGGCCTCAATATCATCGCCGCAACGAGTCTGACTGACGCAGCTCAGCAAGTGGTAAAAGCAGCGGAGGCCAAATAATGAGCGTTCTGATCAACAAAGACACCAAGGTGATCTGCCAGGGCTTCACCGGCGGTCAGGGTACCTTCCACTCCGAACAGGCGATTGCCTACGGTACCCAGATGGTCGGCGGCGTCTCCCCGGGCAAGGGCGGCACCACCCACCTGGGCCTGCCTGTGTTCAACACCGTCCGTGACGCCGTGGAAGCCACCGGCGCCACCGCCTCCGTCATCTATGTGCCGGCCCCGTTCTGCAAGGACGCCATCCTGGAAGCCATCGATGCCGGCATCAAGCTCATCGTCACCATCACCGAAGGCATCCCGACCCTGGACATGCTGGACGTCAAGGTGAAGCTGCAGGAAACCGGCGTGCGGATGATAGGGCCCAACTGCCCGGGCGTCATCACCCCGGGTGAGTGCAAGATTGGCATCATGCCGGGCCACATCCACAAGCCGGGCAAGGTGGGCATCGTCTCCCGCTCCGGCACCCTGACCTATGAAGCGGTCAAGCAGACCACGGACGAGGGCTTCGGCCAGTCCACCTGCGTCGGTATCGGTGGCGACCCCATCCCGGGCTCCAACTTTATCGACATTCTGGAGATGTTCCAGAACGACCCGCAGACCGAAGCGATCGTGATGATCGGCGAGATCGGCGGCAACGCCGAGGAAGACGCGGCCGCCTATATCAAGGCCCACGTCACCAAGCCGGTGGTCTCCTACATCGCGGGCGTCACCGCCCCGGCTGGCAAGCGCATGGGTCATGCGGGCGCCATCATCGCCGGTGGCAAAGGCACCGCGGCCGAGAAATTTGCCGCCCTGGAAGATGCCGGCGTAAAAACCGTGCGTTCCCTCGCCGATATCGGCAAGGCCCTGCGTGAAGTGACCGGCTGGTAATATCGTTTAGCTTGTTTTGTTAAATATAAAAGCGCCGACCGGATGGTCGGCGCTTTTTATGGATGGTAGTTTGAAATAGTGGTAGCATTCGCGAACGTTAGAATATGCTTCGCTATTCTAACCTACGGCTCTTAAGAGCATAAAGTTAAATCAATCTAGGATTACTGATCCTTCCTAGGTATTATTATGCGTTTACCAAAATTTTTATTTATTACTTTGATATGTTACTCCTCCATATTTTCTCAAAGTGCATTTGCGGATAACTTGGGGATTGACTGGCCACAAGAAAAAATGGCCGATGGTAAATATATTCATGGGCCTGCCTTCGAGCAGTGCACCGCTTTTGGGGATCGGTATGCTAAGATTGCCACGGTTGAAGATGAGGGTGGCAAGAAATCCGGAAACTATTTTTCTACGTTGCACATCATTAAAAGCATGGAAACTCAAACGGAATGGATCTGCTTGATACAGTACAATGTTGCAATGTTCCTCAACGGTCAGCAAATGGGTGCTTTCCAGTTGCAAGAACTCCATCATGTAAACAAGCAGACCAATAAATTCAAGACGACCCCAACAGAATTAAATGATCGGTAGTCGTACATTAAAAATAAAATTAACTAAATTCTATCTGATAGCCCATGACACTAAAGTGTAGTAGATATGACGATAGTTCAATACTGAGGTATAATAATGAGAATTACGTTTGTGATAGTTGTTGCGCTGTTTCTTTCTGGTTGTAGTTCCCTACCAGAAACTCCACCTGGAGCGCCAGAAACCAATGATAACCCATGCTTCAACAGGCTATTCGATAGTTACGGTGCACGGATTACCCCCGATAAACCACACTACAGGATGATTGATACTATAGAAGGCGTTCAAATGTGTTCGGTAGACCTTTTAGGTTTCGCTAAAGCCTATCTTCTTTATGACCCCAAAGCCCCCATTTACTGGGGTGACTTTACTAGATCTTATGAAAATAAATTTGACATGAAGGAGAAGTTGGAGAGAGCTTATACCCAGTGGCAGAAGGAAGAAGCTGATAAATTGTGTGCTGCTGACGCTTCCTGCATGGCAAAGAAGAAGCGCGATGAGGAATATAATCAGAAGCTTGACGCTAAAAACGAAAAGCTCTGGGTTGAACACAGAAACAAGCAAATGAAACAGTGTCTACCATATGCCAAAGACTTGTCGAGCAAGATACCATCACTTTTAAATCCAAGGGTTGAAAGTGCCTTCGGATACGGGGATATTATTGTTTGTCAAGTTAGGTTCGATCAGAAAACTGTAAGTGGCACGTTCCTTAAAATAATGTCGTTAACAATTAACACATCAAACGGAGCTTACGAATACTAATGATCCTGTACAGGATCTGGTAATACTTTCAATCATATCACATATTGGGCTTCGCAGGCTCAGCTACAACCTACAGGTAGGTTGGGTTGAGCGCAGCGAAGTCTATATAATAGTTAACACTCGGTAAACATTGGGCTTCGTAAATTTAGTCCAACTTACGCCCCTATAGTCAATGCCAATGTAATAAGAGTGAGTTTTGTAATGACAAATATTACCGTACAAGTCCTTGTTGCTAAAGATGGACATTGCAATCTTGATTCATTTCCGTTGCGATTTGGTTTTAAATTTGATGAAGATACAATAATCGAAATATCAAATGCATTCGCAATTAATATTGACAATAAATCAGAAAGAATAAAATACGAGGGTTCGATTAAATGCCTCACAACCGGTAGGAAGGTCCGAGGTTATTTTATTGTTCAGGAATCCAAAGAAGGGTTTTCATCCAAACTTGTGACCGCTTGGCGATTTAATGACAGTGTGGAATTTTACTTGTCAGAGGTGCTGAAAAGCCTAAGGAAGGCTGGGGTTATATCGTCAGAATGGTTGCTGAGAAATCATGCGCTATATATTTCTGGTAAGCTGAGAACTCACAAAGAGCTTGTTGAGGTCTTATCAAAAGAGATGAGTTTGTCAAAGATTGAGAAAATTAGATCTGAGACTGAAAAGACAATTTCATCTTATGAGAAAAAACTGGAAGAGTTTAACGTAATAAGACAGCGTGCGGTTGATGAAGCTGCCCGTGAAAAGGATAGGGCAGACAAACTTTCTGAAGAGATAGACATATTGAACAATAAACTAAATGCGCTTATTAATAGTGAAATGAAAGATGCTTATGAATCTGGAAATACTCTTCATATCACAAATACATCACGGTTAGTTCGAGTAAATGAAGGAGTGCTATATAATGGTTCGTATTGTACGTCAATAATTCTGGACACTGGTGAGCATTGGTACATGAAAACATCAACCTTTGATAGGCTTGGTAAAATAACCGAGAAAGCTAAGGCGCTAATAGGTAGGGAAGTCAAAGTTACATCTTGGGACCCGATAAGGGAGCCGGGTAAATGGTCTAATAAATTTTATTTTAGAAATATCTACGCCATAGACTAATAGATCTGTCGTGTATTAAGGAAGGTGCGAATAAGTCATATGGCACGAGAGCATTTACTGGTAACCCATTGATATTAAATGACTAAAATTTTCATTTTTTGTTCGTGGGATACTTGTTCGCACTTTCCTTAAGGCATCATGTGTATCTCGTATATTGGGCTTCGCAGGTTCAGTCACAACCTGTACAGATTTAGTTATCACCTACCACGCTTGTGGTTGTGGTTGTGGTTGTGGTTGTGGTTGTGGTTGTGGTTGTGGTTGAGCGAAGCGAAGTCCAACGTGTACAGATCTAGTTATCACCTGACACCGGCCTTGAAAAATCGGACCATAAGGCGTATAACCACGCGCTTGTCAGCGTATTGAGTGAGCCCATTGCCATGCAGCAAAAAGTGCCGCAGTTAAACGAAGTGCAGACCGCCCCCTTCTGGCAGGCGAAGAGCCTGCAACAGATGACCACTGTGGAGTGGGAGTCCCTGTGCGATGGCTGCGGCAAGTGCTGCCTGAACAAGCTGATCGACGAGGACACCGAGGAGCTGGTGTTCACCAACGTGGCCTGCAACCTGCTCAATACCAAGACCTGCCAGTGCTCCGACTACGGCAACCGCTTCAAAAAAGAGCCGGACTGCCTGCAGATCACCTACGACAAGATTGCCGAGTTCGACTGGCTACCGTCGAGCTGCGCCTACCGCCTGCTGGCAGAGGGGCAGAGCCTGCCTGAGTGGCATCCGCTCATCACCGGCAGCCGCAGCGCCATGCACCAGGCTGGCCAGTCGGTGCGCGGCAAGGTAGTGCACGAGGCGCAGGCTGGTGACTGGGCCGACCATATCATTACCTGGGCGAGCTAAGCCTTAATCCGCCGTTTATTGCTTACTACAGGGGCAGGGGAGTGAGACTTCGCTGCCCCTGTTGTTTTTGGGATATAAGGGATGCGTTTTTGTGATAAAGGTAGTGTAAAGTTCTGCTGTGAGATGAACGTAGTGAGGGGGATGAGAAGCCGTCTCTAACGCCGTCTGTATTCGTTCAATCGCTTTTAGACACAAGGGCAGCAGAGTCCACACTCCGCTGCCCTTGTTGCTTTCTGGCGTCTTCTGGCGATGTAGTGTTGTTCTCCTCAGCCTGGCCCTTGCGTATTCCGGCGAAGTTGAACAGCCATTCCGGCCAACGTGAACACCCTGATCCTTAACGCGCTCACGTCACCCCGTTTCTAACTCGAGTGTTC
>NZ_JBFODJ010000103.1:0-64419 GCF_040908265.1 Aeromonas sp. R5-1 | reverse complement strand
AGGATGCTGGAACGTTACGGCAGGGAGGTAAATACCAAGATGTGTTTGCATGAGGCGCTAGGGCACCCGATGCAACACGTAATTGGGACATAGCCATGAAAAAGGCCTCCCGCCGATGGCGGGAGGCCTGGTTCGGCACCGGGGCGCAATGGCCCTGGCGTGTGTCCAGCCTTACTGGGCGTTCAGGCTGTAGGCCAGGGTCTGGTCGTTGAAGCGCACCACATAGGCACCGACCACTGCCGTGGTGATGTCTGCCCCGGCCAGCTCGGCCACGCCATCCTTGTTGGTGTCGCCGTAGTTCTGGGTCCAGTCCCCCTTGACGTCGAACTTGAAGCGCTGGCCGCCGTTGCCATCACCGCTGCCGGTGAAGGTGACGCTGGCCTGCCAGAGGTGATCCCCGACCAGGGACATGGGGGTGGTGCCCCAGTTGTTGGTGGTGCCGCGAATGTTGAGGCTGGCGACATTCTTGGCATAGGTGACGCTCACCGGAGTCAGGCTGTATTGCAGGGTCTGATCGTTGAAACGTACCCGGTACTGGCCGATGACCGGGGTGAGGATGTCACTGCCGGTCAGTTCGGCCACGCCGTCCTTGTTGGTGTCGCCGTAGTTCTGGGTCCAGTCCCCCTTGACGTCGAACTTGAAGCGTTGGTTGGTCTGACCGTCGAAGGTGACCAGGGCTTCCCACTGATTGTCGGCGACCAGCGTCATGGCAAGGGAGCCCCAGGCATTGGGGGTGCCGCGGAAGTTCAGGGTGGGCAGTACGCTGGCGTAGGTGCCGTTGTCGTCGGTGACGGTCACGGTGGCGCTGGCACTGGCGGTCAACCCTTCTGCATCGGTCACGGTGACCGTCACGGTATGGGTACCCGGGGTATCGAACCGGACGGTCTCGGTGGCGGCGGTGCCCCCGCTGGACCAGCTGTAGCTCACCACGCCGCCGTCATCGCTGGAAGCGGAGGCGTCGAACACCACGCTCTCCCCCGCCTTGATACTGAGGGTCTTGGGGGAGAGGGCGGCGACCGGTGCCTGGTTGCTGGTGAGGGGGGTGACCGTGTAGCGCAGATCGCTCTCGCTCAGGGTGATGCGGTAGGTGCCCGCCCCGCTGACCAGGATATCCTTGCTGCTGCCCTTGTCGGCGATGCCATCCCCTTCGTTGTCGCCGTAGTTCTCGGCCCAGTTGCCGAAGACGTCGAACTTGAAGCGCTGGGCACCGGTGGCGTCACCGTTGCCGGTCAGGGTGAGGGTGGCGGACCAGACACGGTTGGCATCGACGGTCATGGGGGTGTTGCCCCAGGCGTTGTGGGTACCGCGCAGGTTCATGCTGCTGAACTTGTTGCCCGGCAGGACGGAACCGCCGCAGGGGCTGGCCTTGGTGCAACCGGCGATGATGGCGGCCGCCTTCATGCCGGGGACGTTCAGGCTGGCCTTGCCGCTGCCGTCGACGGTGACATAACCGCCGCTGCAGTAGTCATTGCCCCCCAGGAGGTTGCAGTACTCGCCGGCCGGCAGGCCGGTCTGCACCGAGGCCACCAGGCTGCCGCTCTCGTTGTTGATGGCGACGAAGCCCTTGTCACCGCGGCTGAAGGCGATCTGGTTGTTGCCGTTGTCCCACCAGTTGCTGACGGGCTGGCCTTCGGTCCGGTTGTGGAACAGGGCCATGTTCATGATGGTCGGTCGGCGCTGTTCGCAGTTCCACTGGCTGTCCGTGCAGGGCGTGCTGCCCGGCGCCCCCTTGTCGGTTTCATAGGTGCCCATGTTTTCAAAGCGATAGCCCGACATCACCTGCTTCCAGCCATAGGGCCAGGCCATCATGAAGGTGTTGGCCAGATCGTAGCGGGCACCGCTCATGAAGGTGAGCATGCCGCCACCGCCGTGGCCGCGTTCGCGGTCGTGGTTGACCACGAAGACGAAGGCCTTGTTGGAGGGGAGCAGGCCCCAGCTCTCGCCCAGGGTTTTGAGGTTCTTGATCTGGCCGTTGAAGTTGGCGGCGAGATCGGTGCCGTATTTGAAGTCGGTGACGGTGTCGATGTAGGTGTAGCGGCCCGGCTGAATGTCGGGGGACTCCCCGCCTGCGCCGATCACCTCCAGGTAGGCCCTGGGGCTGCCTGCCTTGTCGAGGATGGCCTTCACATCGGCCGGCGCCATGTGCTTGGCCGCATCGATGCGAAAGCCCGCCACGCCCCAGCCGAGCAGGGTCTTCATGTAGGTGGCGATCTGATCCTGGACGTAGGATGAGCCGGTATTGAGGTCCGGCATGCCGTAGAGGGCGCCGTTCCAGACGTTGTTGCTGTCACCGTAGTTGGTGATGTCGCCGCTGTGATGGAAGTCGTTGTAGCCGAACTGGGGATATTGGTATTGCCCCGAGTTGTAGCTGCCGCCGCCGGTGGCGGTGCCCGAACCCGATGCCAGCTGGTTGAAGACGGCGTCGGCATAGACCTTGACCCCGGCCGCGTTGCAGCGGGCGATCATGCTCCTGAGCTCTGCCTCGCTACCGCCGAAGCTGTTGAAATTCTTGAAGCTGACCGGTTGATAGACGGTCCACCAGACCTGGCTGCCCTGCTTGTGCTCGGCGGGTGGGGTGATCTGGACGCCACCGAACCCCTTGGGCCCGAGCACGGTCTCGCACTCGTTGGCGATGTCGTTGAACTTCCATTGGAACAGGTGAACCATGACTCCTTCGGCGCTGGCAGTGTGGCTGAAAGAGCCGAGTGCCGCCGCCAGCAGGGCGGTTCGAAACAGTGTGTTGTGCATGACGATTTTCCCTTCGATCTTGTTATTGACGTATCACTGTCGTGTAGTCGAACGGACAACAAACAACCTCGTTCAGCTCCGTAGCATTCATGAAATCGATGTGGTTGAAAATCGAACAGGCTGAATTAATTAAGAAATGTGAATGAAAATGCTTTCATGCCATTCGGTGGCAGCAGGAGGGGGCAGAGGGGGGCAGATCGGTGCGAGATCCCGTCAAGCAGGTAGCGAAGGGGATGAACAGGGGCCCCGCAGGGCCCCGTGAACGTTCAGACGTTGGGTTCCTGCTGCCCGGCACTGGCCCGGGCACGACGCCCTGGCAGCATGCGGGTGACCAGGTTGCTGCGCTGGCGCCAGGAGGTGTAGGCGATGGCGCACAGGTGCAGGGCGATCATGCCCTGGAGTGCCCAGGTGCACCACTCGTGCCAGTCGTCCGCCCCCAGATCGAAGCCGGTCTCGGTGTTCTGGAACCAGCCGGTCCCTGCGGTGGCGAGTACCAGCAGCCAGAGTGCCCAGACCGCCAGCTTGCCGCTGCCGTGATGGCCAGGGGTGGGCGGGGTCCGTTCGCGCAGGGCGTCGGCCTGATGGCGAAAATCCTCCCGGCTCGGGATGAGGGCGCGCAGGCGGGCGTGGCCGCGAGCGAAGGTGAGCCCCCACAGCAGGCGTATGCCGATGAGCACCATGACGGCGTATCCCATCCGCTCGTGCCACTCCTCGCCCGCCTCGTTGAGCCAGAGGTTGCCGATACAGATGGCCGCCACACCCCAGTGGGTGAGGCGCACCAGAGGATCCCAGTGGAAGGGATCAGCCTTTCTGCTTGGCATATTTGTGGTACTCCTTCTTCAGGTCGTTGACCTTGGCCAGGTGCTCGCGCGCCTTGGCTTCGTCACCGGCCTGGAGGGCTGCCAGGCTGGCATCCAGCTCGGTCTGCACTTCGGTCATGCCTTCCAGGAACTTCTCCTTCTTGGCGGCGGGCATGTTCTTGCCCTTGGCGACATCCAGCTGGGCCTTCATCTCCTTGATGTATTTCTCCATGGTGGCCGCGTCGTCGGCCTTGACGGCCTGCTTGTAGTTGAAGCCGATCTTCTTCATCGGCTGCTCCAGATCGCCGGCCATGGCAGGCAGGGCCATCAGGCCGAACATCAGGGGCAGCAGCAGGGGACGCACAGTTTTCAGCATGGGATTTCCTTATGAGACGACGAGATTGCAGGTTGTTATAGCACTCATTTGAGTGCGGTTTCACGCATCATGATGCCATGAAAGGGCGATCATTGTATGAAGAAAGTGCGACCAATTGTGACGAATTGTGCAGGGGATTGCTGTGGGAATGTAGCCGAAAGAGAACGGCCACCGGATCTCGCCTCCTGCAGGGGATACAAGGGCGCGCATCTGGCCCGGGAAGGGGTCCGCAGGCAGTGAATCATGCTGCCATTTTTTATCACACATCGGTTTTTTAAAGTCAGGTGAGTTTTTCAGGTGTTTTTGTTTTTGAAAGCCACCACCCATGGACGATTCCACTGTCAGCGCAGGCGCCGTGCAACAAAAAAAGGGCCCGCAGGCCCTTTGAGTGATCGGGATCCGGCCCTTATTCGGCCTGCTCGCGCTCGATGGCACGCCAGCCGATGTCCTTGCGATAGAAGATGCCGTCCCACTGGATGCGACCAGCCAGGGCATAGGCCCGCTGCTGGGCTTCCTGCACCGTGTGGCCGAGGGCGGTGGCGCACAGCACGCGGCCACCTTGGGTCAGGCTGGTGTGTCCTTCCAGGCGGGTGCCTGCATGGAACACCTTCTCCCCTGCCACTTCGTCCACCGGCAGACCGCTGATGGGGTGATTGCTGGTGTAGTCGCCGGGATAGCCACCCGATGCCAGCACCACGCCGATGGCGGCACGGGGGTCATAGACGGCTTCCTTCTGATCCAGCTGGCCGGCGCAGGCGGCGAGGCAGAGATCCACCAGGTCGGACTGCATCCGCAGCATGATGGGCTGGGTTTCGGGGTCGCCGAAGCGGCAGTTGAACTCGATCACCTTGGGGTTGCCCTCGGTATCGATCATCAGGCCGGCGTAGAGGAAGCCGGTGTAGACGTTGCCCTCGGCCGCCATGCCGCGCACGGTCGGCATGATCACCCGTTCCATCACGCGCTGGTGCACTTCGTCGGTCACCACGGGGGCCGGGGAGTAAGCCCCCATGCCGCCGGTGTTGGGGCCGGTGTCGCCGTCGAAGGCGCGCTTGTGATCCTGGCTGGTGGCCATGGGCAGCACGTGCTCGCCGTCCACCATCACGATGAAGCTCGCCTCTTCCCCGTCCAGAAACTCTTCGATCACCACCCGGGCGCCGGCATCGCCGAAGGCATTGCCGGAGAGCATGTCACGCACCGCCGCTTCCGCCTCGTCGAGGGTCATGGCGACGATCACCCCTTTGCCGGCGGCCAGACCGTCGGCCTTGATGACGATGGGGGCGCCTTTCTCGCGCAGATAGGCCAGCGCCGGCTCCACCTCGGTGAAGTTCTGGTAATCGGCGGTCGGGATGGCGTGGCGGGCCAGGAAGTCCTTGGTGAAGGCCTTGGAGCCTTCCAACTGGGCGGCGGCGGCGGTCGGGCCGAAGATGGTCTGATCGGCGGCGCGGAAGGCATCGACCACCCCTTTCACCAGGGGGGCTTCCGGTCCGACGATGGTGAGGCCGATCTGGTTCGCCTTGGCGAAGGCCAGCAGGCCCTCGATGTCGGTGGCCTGGATGGCGACGTTCTCGATGCCCGGCTCAAGCTGGGTGCCCGCATTGCCCGGTGCCACGAAGACCTGGGTCACCAGGGGGGAGTGTTTGGCCTTCCAGGCCAGGGCGTGTTCACGGCCGCCGTTGCCAATGATCAGTACTTTCATCGTCTCGCTCGCTTCTGTCTGAGTTCACTGGCGCTGCGGTGGCACTGCCAGTGGAAAGGGTCCGGTGCTAAAGAGGCAGGGCCGCCATCGGCGGCCCTGGGCTGTCAGTGACGGAAATGACGCATGTTGGTGAACACCATGCACATGCCGTGTTCGTTGGCGGCGTCGATCACCTCCTGGTCGCGCATCGAGCCACCTGGCTGGATGACGCAGGAGATGCCCGCGGCAGCGGCGGCATCAATGCCGTCGCGGAACGGGAAGAAGGCGTCGGAGGCCATGACGGAGCCCGCCACGGTCAGCCCTTCATCCTCGGCCTTGATGCCGGCGATCTTGGCAGAGTAGACGCGGCTCATCTGGCCGGCGCCCACGCCGATGGTCTGGCCGTTCTTGGCGTAGACGATGGCGTTGGATTTGACGAACTTGGCGACCTTCCAGCAGAACAGCAGATCCTGCAGCTCGGCCTCGGTGGGCTGACGCTGGCTGACCACGGTCAGATCCCCGAGCGTCACCATGCCCAGATCGCGCTCCTGCACCAGCAGGCCGCCGTTGACGCGCTTGAAGTCAAAGCCTTGCGCCGGGGCAGTCCACTGGCCGCACTCCAGCAGGCGCACGTTCTGCTTGGCGGCGACCGCCTCGCGGGCTGCCTGGCTGATGCTGGGGGCGATGATCACTTCCACGAACTGGCGGGCGACGATGGCCGCGGCGGTCTCGCCGTCCAGTTCGCGGTTGAAGGCGATGATGCCGCCAAAGGCCGAGGTGGGGTCGGTCTGGTAGGCGCGATCGTAGGCTGCCAGCAGGTCGTCACCGATGGCGACGCCGCAGGGGTTGGCATGCTTGACGATGACGCAGGCCGGTTCGCTGAACTCCTTCACGCACTCCAGCGCCGCATCAGTGTCGGCAATGTTGTTGTAGGAGAGGGCCTTGCCCTGCAGCTGGATGGCGCTTGCTACCGAGCCCGGCGCGGCCTGCTCTTCGGCGTAGAAGGCGGCAGCCTGGTGGCTGTTCTCGCCATAGCGCATGTCCTGCTTCTTGATGAACTGGCTGTTGAAGGTGCGGGGGAAGCGGGACTCTTCGTCGCCTTCCTTGTTTTCGCCGTAGGAGGGCACCAGGGTGCCGAAGTAGTTGGCGATCATGCCGTCGTAGGCGGCGGTGTGCTCGAAGGCGGCGATGGCCAGATCGAAGCGGGTGGAGAGGGTCAGGCTGTTGCCGTTGCCATCCATCTCGGCGATGACGCGGTCATAGTCGGAGGCCTTGACGACGATGGTGACGTCCTTGTGGTTCTTGGCAGCGGAGCGGACCATGGTCGGGCCGCCGATGTCGATGTTCTCGACGGCGTCTTCCAGGGTGCAACCGGCTTTGGCCACGGTGGCGGCGAAGGGATAGAGGTTGACGACGACCATGTCGATGGGGGAGATAGCGTGCTCGGCCATGATGGCGTCATCCCGGTCGCGACGGCCGAGAATGCCGCCGTGTACCTTGGGATGCAGGGTCTTGACCCGGCCGTCCATCATCTCGGGGAATCCGGTGTAGTCGGACACCTCGGTCACCGGCAGGCCCGCATCGGCCAGCAGCTTGGCGGTACCACCGGTGGAGAGCAGGGCCACACCACGCGCGTCGAGTGCCTTGGCAAATTCCAGGATGCCAGTCTTGTCAGACACACTCAGCAGTGCACGGCGAATGGGTCGAGCTTGTTCCATCACACTATCGTCCTCAGCATAACGGGGACCGTTCCATGGGAGGCGAGGCTCAACACACAGAGAGTCCCCAAATAAATGGAAGTGGGGGATTTCGCAAACCACTCTCGCCCGGGGCGGCCGTTGGCAAAAGCGTTTTAGGAAATGCCCGCTTGACGCGACGCTCTCTTGTGGGCGCGTATTCTACACAAAAAATGTGACCTGTGGTGGATTTTTTAAAGAGACAAACCCTTGTGGGATGCGGCGTTAAACGTTTTCTGGTGAATTTTTGTGAAACGTTTGTCTTTTCAGTGTTTTGGGGATAAATGGCCGGCAAGTGAGGGGTTAGCTGCTGCTTTCCTGCCTTTGACTGGCAATCGCCGGGCAAAGAGGTGATAGTGGAGGCCGGTTTATATTGAGTACCATGTCGGGAATGTCATGCGGGGGGAGAGGAAGGATGTATCGGATCGGGGAACTGGCCAAGGCGTGCGGGGTGAAGGCGGACACCCTGCGCTTTTACGAGAAGAACGGCCTCATCTCGCCGGGGATCCGCAACGAGTCGGGCTACCGCCTCTACGGTGAGCAGGACAGACGGCGGCTGGAGTTCATCATCCGCGCCAAGTCGGTGGGCTTCTCCCTGGCGGACATCGGCGAGCTGCTCGCCCTCGACACCAACAAGGCCAAAGTGACCTGCCAGGAGGTGAAGGCGGTGGCCGACACCAAGCTTGAACAGGTGGAGCAGAAGATAGTGGAGCTGACCCGCTTTCGGGAGAACCTGAAGGCGCTGTCTGACATCTGCTGCGGCGGCCCGCGCTCGGCGGAGCATTGCGCCATCCTCGAAACCCTGGAGTCCGGCGCCCCTTCCCGCCACGAGCACCACGACCATGAGCACTGAGCTGCGCCGGCCCCGGGTCTCCGCCTTTCTCGCCCTCTCCCTCGACGGCTTTATCGCGGGGGAGGGGGGTGATCTGGATTGGCTCGCTCCCTACAACGGCGACTCCCAGGAGGAGACCGGCTACAGCGCCCTGATGGCCAGCGCCGATCTGCTGCTGATGGGGCGCAACACCTACGATATCGTGAGCGCCTTTCCCGAGTGGCCCTACGGGGACAAGCCGCTGGTGGTACTGACCCACAGGCCCGCCGACCCCCGTCCTCGGGTCGCGTTCAGGCAGGGGGCGCTGGTGCAGGTGCTGGACGAGTTGTGGCAGGGGGGAAGCCGTCACCTCTATCTGGATGGCGGGGAGCTGGTGAGGCAGGGTCTGCAGGGGGCCCTGGTGGACGAGCTGACCCTGTTCTGGGTACCGATCACTTTGGGACGCGGGGTGCCGCTCTTTGCAGGATCCCTGCCCGGCGCGCTGAGACCGGTGTCGAGCGCCGTGCTGCCAAGCGGCCTGGTGCGGGTCGTCTATCACCCCGCCTGACAGCTTGCACGGGGGAGGCAAGAGGTGCACAATCGGCGCGTTTTTCGCCACCTGCCCTTCCAGACAGGGACGACAGGCAAACACGACAACCCCATCAAGGAGCCCATATGGCCAAGAAGAAGGTGACCTGTGTCACCGCCGAACCCGCCTGCGAACATCAGCGCGGCATCATTCAGGACAACCACCTCAAGGCACTGGTGACCTCCCCCCTGTTCCAGGCCCGGGTCGAGCCGAGCAAGAAGGGCAAGGGCAGCTATCAGCGCAAGGCCAAGCACGGCAAGCGGTGGGAGCCCGGCCAACAGCGGATGGTTAGCGTCTGCTGTTGAGCGGGTTTCTGCCGCAAGGCATCAGTTAACACAATCAGGGCGCCAATGGCGCCCTGATTGTTGTTCTATTCGCTGGTGCTGACTTGCGGTCTTGACGCAAGAGAGTGAACCCGTGCTCACTCGTCCATAAAGAGTTCGAGCAGCACGTTGAGATAGCGATGCCCGAGGGGGGTGAGCTGCCAGCTGTCGCCGAGATCCTCGATCAGCTCCTTGGTCCGGGCGATGGCGAGCATGGTCTCTACCCGCTCCAGCGGTAGCCCCGTGAAGGCCTCGAACTCCGCCTTGGGGGCGGGTTCAAACAATCTGAACCGGTTCATGAAGTACTCGAGCGGCAAATCGTCCGCGCTCACCTGCCATTGGCTGTCCAGATAGGGGCGGCTCGGATCCAGATAACCTTTCGGATGCTTCACCTTGGCGGTGCGCAGGATCTGCTGGTTGGCAAGATCCGTCACCTTGCCGTGGGCGCCGCAGCCGATCCCCAGATAGTCGCCAAAGCGCCAGTAGTTGAGGTTATGGCGGCACTGATACCCCTCTTTGGCATAGGCCGAGATCTCGTACTGCTGATAGCCCTGGGCGGTCAGCATGGCGTGGCCCTGCTCGTAGATGTCCCACAGGGTGTCATCTTCCGGCAATGTGGGGGGCTTGGAGGCGAATGCCGTGTTCGGCTCTATGGTGAGCTGATACCAGGAGAGGTGCGGCGGCGCGCAGTCGATGGCCTGCTGCAGGTCGTAGAGTGCATCGTCCAGGCTCTGATCCGGCAGACCGTGCATCAGATCCAGGTTGAAGGTGGGAAGCGCGATGGCGTGGGCCAGTTCGGCGGCCTTGCGCGCCTCCTCGGGGCCGTGGATGCGGCCGAGCCGGGTCAATTTCTCCTGCTGGAAGCTCTGCACCCCGATGGAGATGCGATTGATGCCGGCCCGCTGGAAGCCGGCGAACTTGTCCGCCTCCACCGTGCCCGGGTTGGCCTCCATGGTGATCTCGCAGTCCGGGGCGAGGGCGATCCGTGCGCGCACCCCGTCCAGCAGCGCCTGCATGGCGTCAACGGAGAGCAGGCTCGGCGTGCCGCCACCGATAAAGATGGAGGAGAGGGGGCGCCCCTGGGCCCAGTGCAGATCCTGCTCCAGATCCTCCAGCAGGGCCGCCACGTACTCGAGGTGGGGCAGCTCCCCCTTCTGGGCGTGGGAGTTGAAGTCGCAGTAGGGGCACTTCTGGACGCACCAGGGCACGTGGATATAGAGGGAGAGGGGCGGCAGTTGCAGCATGGGATTTCCAGTATTCAACAATCAAAAGGGGTCGGGTGGCCCTGGTTGCCGGTGACAACGGGCGGGGCGCCGCGAACGAAACGGGGGCCGACGGCCCCCATTGTAGATGACAACGCGGCGGGAGACAGCGCTTTAGTTGACCGCCGCCAGGGCCGCTTTGAGCTTGGCCAGGGCCTGGCCACGGTGGCTGAGCTGGTTCTTGAGCTCCGCCGGCATCTGGGCCGAGGTGCAGTTGTGGTCGGGGACGAAGAACACCGGGTCGTAGCCAAAGCCGTGCTGGCCGCGCGGTTCGTCGATGATCATCCCTTCCCAGCTGGCCTGGCAGATGATGGGGGTGGGATCGTCGGCGTGGCGCATGTAGACCAGCACGCACCAGAAGCGGGCGCTTTTCAGGTAATCCGGCGCGCCCTTGAGCTCGGCCAGCAGCTTGTCGATGTTCTCCTTGTCGCTGGCACCGGCACCGGCAAAACGGGCGGAGTAGACGCCGGGGCGCCCGTGCAGCAGATCCACTTCCAGACCGGAGTCGTCGGCCACGGCGGGCAGGCCGGTGACGCGGGCGGCGTGGCGGGCCTTGATGATGGCATTCTCGACGAAGGTGGTGCCGGTCTCGTCGGCATCGGAGACTGCAAACTCGCTCTGCGGGATCACCTGGATCTTCATATCGGCCAGCATGGCGGCCAATTCCTTCACCTTTTTCTGGTTCCCTGTTGCCAGGACAAGCTTGTTCATCACACACCTCCGCAAAAATAATCTGCGCATTCTATGCGGGGGAGGGGTTTAGTAAAAGCGCCAATTGCCCGGGATCCGGTGCCAACGGGGGATCCTGGTTCCACCCCCTGAGAGGTAGAAGAGATACATGTTTCCAGTGGGGAATAACCGAAGTGATTAAATACCATTTCAATTCATTACTCTGAGTCAGTAGACTCGCGGCCCAATCGATATTCCTAGGGCTTGAGGTGACTGATGCCATTGATTCTTTTGCTTGTACTCCTGGTGTTGTTCAGCCCGCTGGCCATCGACATCTATCTGCCTGCCATCCCCCAGATGGCCGAGCAGCTGGGGGCCGAAGTGACCCTGATGCAGGGCACCATCACCTGGTTCCTGTTCAGCATGGGGCTGGGGCAACTGCTGGTGGGGCCGCTGGCCGATCGCTACGGGCGTAAACCCATCGCCCTGGGGGGCGTGCTGCTCTACGGCCTGAGCGCCCTGGCAGCCGGCTTTGCCGCGAGCCTCGGCGAGCTGATGCTGGCGCGGGTGCTGCAAGGCTTCGGGGCCTGCGCCACCTCGGTGGCCGCCTTCTCGGTGGTCCGTGACAGCTATGGCCCCAAGAAGAGCGGTCAGATGATCTCCTATCTGAACGGTGCCATCTGCTTCATCCCCGCACTGGCGCCCCTGCTGGGTGGCTGGCTCACCGCCAAGGCGGGCTGGTCGGCGAACTTCTGGTTCATGGCCGGTTACGCCGTGGTGGTCGGTAGCTGGCTGCTGTGGCGGATGCCGGAAACCCGTCCTGAGGAGACCAGCAGTGCTGGCCCGCTCATCAGCTGGTCCCGCTACAGCCCGGTGCTGCGCTCCCCGAGCTTCCTGTTCAACGCGGCGCTGTGCATGCTGGCGATGGCGGTGATCCTCGCCTACGTGACGGCGGCGCCGGTACAACTGATGGTGACCCTGGGGCTGGACATGAGTGGCTTCAGTCACTGGTTCACCGCCAATGCGGCCCTCAACATCCTGGCCTGCTTCCTGGCCCCGCGCTTCATCGCCCGGGTAGGGCCAAGACGGACCCTGCGCATTGGCCTGCTGGTGCTGCTGCTCTCCGCCATCACCCTGACCCTGGCCATGCACATCCCGCACCCGCTGGCCATGATGGGCCCGGTGTTCCTCTCCAGCATCGGCTTTGCGATGATCCTGGGCGCCGCCGCGGGTATGGCGCTGGCCCCCTTCGGCCACTGCGCCGGCACTGCGGCCGCCCTGCTCGGCCTGTTCCAGATGAGCGGCTCCGGCGCCCTGGTGGGGATCACCGGTTGGCTGATGCCGGATCCCCTGAGCCAGCTGGCCTTGCACATGTGGCTGCTGCTGCCCCCGCTGGTGATGCTGATGACCCGCCAGGGCCGGCGCTTGTGTTTGCAATAAATCCTGTGCTCTGATGAGCACACTCAGGGGGCCTTGAGCCCCCTTCTCTTTTTCAGGCGACCCGCCTGCCTCGCATGATCACAGACCCGTGGAGAAAACCGGATGAGCCACACAATCAACGCCGCCCTGGTGGGATACGGCTTCGCAGGACAGACCTTTCACGCCCCCTTCCTGGCCACGACCCCGGGCCTGACCCTGCGCTGGGTGGTGAGCCGGGATGCCGCCAAGGTACAGGCCGCGTTGCCCGGCACCCGGGTCGGCACCCTGGAGCAGGTGCTGGCCGATGACAGCCTCGATCTGGTGGTGATCGCCACCCCCAACGACACCCATGCCCCCATCGCTCGCGAGGCCCTGCTGGCGGGCAAGCACGTGGTGATCGACAAGCCGTTTGCCCTGGATCTGGCCGAAGCGAAGGCGCTGGTCGAGTTGGCGGAGAAGCAGCAGCGGCTGCTCAGCATCTTCCACAACCGACGCTGGGACGGGGATTTCCTCACGGTGCGCCGTCTGCTGGCGGAGGGGGCGCTGGGGCAAGTTGCCCAGTTCGAATCCCACTTCGACCGTTATCGCCCCGAGGTGCGCCAGCGCTGGCGCGAGGCGGGCGGCCCGGGCTCCGGTCTCTGGTTCGATCTCGGCCCTCATATCCTGGATCAGTCGCTCCAGCTGTTCGGCCAGCCGGACTGGTTGCAGGCAGATCTGGGCAAGCAGCGCCCCGGGGCCCTGGCGGACGACTACTTCCATGTGGTGCTGGGTTACGGCGAGATGCGGGTCATTCTGCACGGCAGTTGTCTGGTGTCGGCCGTGATGCCCCGCTTCGTGGTGCACGGCAGTCAGGGCTCCTTCATCAAGTTCGGCATGGACGTGCAGGAGGAGCAGCTCAAGGAGGGCAAGCGGCCTCCGGCGGCGGACTGGGGCGTGGATCCCGCCCCCGGCCAGCTCAGCCAGATCCGGGACGGTCAGCTCCTGCAGCAGACCGTGGCTGGCGAAGCGGGGGACTACGGCGCCTACTATCGCGGTGTCTGCGCCGCCATCCGGGGAGAAGGGGAGAACCCGGTGCCGGCCGACGAGGCCCTGGCGGTGATGGCCTTGCTGGACCTGGCCCGGGAGAGCGACCAGCAGGGGCGGCGCCTGCCTTGTCAGAAGCTGTCTGACTGACGGCGTTATCCGACAGCGCCGAGAGCCTGACAGAAAGACAATGGCTGACTGGCAATCGCCAGGTAATTGGCGATTTGTTGTGCGAATTTGGTGGTGAATGGGTGTTTTATATTAATATTTGTCGTTGCAGCAGTGTTTCTTATCATGCCAACGAGAAAATATCATTGTGATACGCGTTTTCATCGGCCGCATATGGGGATATATTTCGCGCGCCTTCGGGCTCCAGCGGCCGGTGTGCCGACAGGAGCCGGGGCGTACAGTGATGGTCTCTGCACCATCTCTCCATCTTTTTTTGAGGGTATGCACATGAACAAAGTACTGGTAGCCGGTATCCTGGGTCTGATGTTGACCGCCTGTGGTCAGAAAGAAGAAGCTGCCGCTCCGGCTGCGACCCCGGCCGCAGACGTTGCTGCCACTGTCGAGAAAGCCGCTAGCGAAGCGTCTGCTACCGTCGAGAAGGCTGCTTCC
Source organism: Aeromonas sp. R5-1 (assembly GCF_040908265.1). Lineage (NCBI taxonomy): Bacteria > Pseudomonadati > Pseudomonadota > Gammaproteobacteria > Aeromonadales > Aeromonadaceae > Aeromonas > Aeromonas sp. R5-1. The sequence goes on along the minus strand of NZ_JBFODJ010000103.1, from coordinate 50,370 downwards.
GAAGCTTCCGCTACTGTCGAGAAGGCTGCCGCTGACGTGGCCACCAAGGCTGAAGCTGCCGTGAGCGATGCCAAGGCCAACTAAGCCAGCACCTCATTGAAAAACGGGTCCGGCGCACTCGCGCCGGGCCCGTTTTTTTATGGCCATGGCGGGGCGTTGCCCAGTCAGCCGAGGGGTTCCACCAGCAGGATGTGGGAGTCGGCCCCCACCACCTTGACCCGGCTGCCGGCCGGCAGCGGCGCGTTGCAGCGCACCGTCCAGACGGTGTCGTCCAGATGCACCCGGCTCATCCCCTGGCTGACCTCGTCCAGCAGGGTCAGCTCGCGGCCCATGTAGCTTTGCATCCGCTCGTTGATGGGAGCGGCGGCATCCAGCCCGGAGCGATCCCGGCGATGCTGCCAGCGCCACCAGGCCCAGGTGGTGAGCAGGGATTGCAGGGCGAAGAGCAGCAACTGCGCCTGCCAGCCGAAGGGCCAGACCAGCAGCAAGAGTCCCACCTCCAGGGCGGCGATGCCGGTCCAGAGCAGAAAGCCCACCGACCCCATCACCTCGATGGCCAGCAGCACGAAGCCGAGCCCCAGCCAGTGCCAGTGGGTCAGCCCCTCGAACAGGGCTGTCATGATTTGCCCGCCTTGCCGTCTTTGTTGAACAGCTCGGCCATGCCCGCCACCGAGCCTATCAGGCTGCCCGCTTCCAGGGGCATCATGATGATCTTGCTGTTGGGGCCTTCACCGATGCGGGCCAGGGCCTCGGTGTATTTCTGGGCCACGAAGTAGTTGATGGCCTGCATGTCGCCCTCGGCGATCGCCTGGGAGACCATGTGGGTCGCTTTGGCTTCTGCCTCGGCGGCCCGCTCCCGCGCTTCGGCGGCGAGGAAGGCGGCCTGACGCTCACCCTCGGCTTTCAGGATCTGGGACTGCTTCTCCCCCTCGGCCTTCAAGATCTTGGACTGGCGCACCCCTTCGGCCTCCAGCACCTCGGCCCGCTTCTGGCGCTCGGCCTTCATCTGGGCGTTCATGGCTTCCACCAGGGCGAGGGGCGGGCGCACATCCTTGATCTCGATCCGGGTCACCTTGATGCCCCAGGGGGCGGTGGCGGCATCCATGGTGCGCAGCAGCTTCTCGTTGATGGTGTCGCGCTGGGAGAGCATTTCGTCCAGCTCCATGGCGCCGAGCACGGTCCGCATGTTGGTCATGGTGAGATTGCGGATGGCACTGGTGAGATCATTGACCTCGTAGCCCGCCTTGCGGGCATCCACCACCTGCACGAAGCTGATGGCGTCGATGGTGACGTTGGCGTTGTCCCGGGAGATCACCTCCTGGGCCGGGATGTCCAGCACCTGCTCCATCATGATGATCTTGTGGCCGATGCGGTCGATGTAGGGGATCAGCAGGTTGAGGCCCGGGGAGAGGGTGCGGGTGTAGCGGCCGAAGCGCTCCACGGTCCAGTTGTAACCCTGGGGCACTATCTTGATGCCGGCACTCAGGGTGGCGAGTACCAGGAATATGAAGATCCCCAATACAATCAATGACTCATTCATGATTAAGCTCCTTATGAAACACTTTCACTAGCCTAGGGTCTGGTGCCATCCACCACAAGCAGATTCGCTTCTCTATTGCCGCCACACGGCTTTACTAATTACCAAAACGCATTAAAGAGCATTTTTTATTATTTTGAGGGATAAGCGCTCCTGCCTATAGTCGCCCCAGATGTCGCGATGCCGAGGAGCGGGCCCTGATGGATTATTTACCTATGTTTGCCAGGTTGGAAGGCCGCCCGGTACTGCTGGTGGGCGGGGGCGAGGTTGCCCTGCGCAAGGCGCGCCTGCTGCTGGCGGCAGGTGCCCGGATCACCCTGGTCTCTCCCGTGCTCGAGCCCGAGTTCCATGAATTTGCCGGTCGCTTCACCCATGTGGCGGCGCGTTTCGACCCGGCCCACCTGGCAGGGCAGATCCTGGTGGTGGCCGCGACCGACGATCTCGAGGTCAACGCCCTGGTCTACCAGAGCGCCACCGAGCGCGGTCTGTTCGTCAACCTGGTGGATGACCCCGAGCGCTCCAGCTTTATCTTCCCCTCCATCATCGATCGCAGCCCCATCGTGGTGGCCGTCTCCAGCGGCGGCAAGGCCCCCGTGCTGGTGCGCCTGTTGCGCGAGCGGCTCGAGAGCCTGCTGCCCCGCCATCTTGGCGGTCTGGCGGAGCTCTCCGGCCGGGTGCGCCGCCGGGCCAAGCAGGTGCTGGCCTCCCTCTCCGATCGCCGCCGCTTCTGGGAGCGCGCCTTTGCCTCCAACACCCTGGCCGGTCTGATTGAGAAAGCCGATTGGCAGGGTGCCGAGCAGTGGCTGAACGAGGGACTGGACAAGGCTCGTACCGAAGTGGGCGAAGTGGTGCTGGTGGGGGCGGGCCCGGGGGATCCTGGCCTGCTGACCCTCAAGGCGCTGCAACAGATTCAACAGGCCGAAGTGGTGCTCTATGACCAGCTGGTCTCCCCCGAGATCCTGGATCTGGTGCGCCGTGACGCCACCCTGGTGTCGGTCGGCAAGAAGGCGGGTGCCCACAGCGTGCCCCAGGAAGAGACCAACCGCCTCTTGGTGGAATACGCCAAAGCGGGCAACCGGGTGGTGCGCCTCAAAGGGGGCGATCCCTTCATGTTCGGTCGTGGTGGCGAGGAGCTGGAAGTGCTGGCCGAGGAGGGTATTCCCTTCTCCGTGGTGCCCGGCATCACCGCCGCCGCCGGTGCCACCGCCTATGCGGGCATTCCGCTCACCCACCGCGACCATGCCCAGAGCGCCGTCTTCATCACCGGCCACTGCCAGAAGGAGGGCAAGGAGCCCGACTGGCAGCAGCTTGCGGCCACCAACCAGACCCTGGTCATCTACATGGGGCTGATGCGCTCCGAGCATATCCAGCAGCAACTGGTGAGCCATGGCCGACGCGCCGCCACCCCCATCGCCATCATCGAGCGGGGCACCACGGCCCGCCAGCGGGTGCTGACCGGCACCCTGGCGGATCTGGCCGAACTGGCCCAGCAGGCGGTGAGCCCGTCGCTTATCGTCATCGGTGAAGTGGTGGCCCTGCGCCAGCAACTCGCCTGGTTTGGCGAGCAGGGGCAAGGGCAGGAAGCAAAAAGCGGCCACGAGCTCAAGCTGGTGAGCCTGGCCTGAGAGGCGAGACCCGAATCGATTTGACGGTGCGGCCAAGGCGGCACCGAACTGAACCAACACCGCGCCCCGAGCAGGTGCGTTAGCAATGAACCGAGGACCCAGACATGGACCGTGAAAGACTGACCCAACTGCAGCCATCCGATGCACAGAGCATCCGTGCAGGAGTCACCCGCGAGCGACTGACTCACCTGCAGCAACTGGAAGCCGAGAGCATCCATATCATCCGCGAGGTGGCCGCCGAATTTGAAAACCCGGTGATGATGTACTCCATCGGCAAGGACTCCTCCGTCATGCTGCACCTGGCCCGCAAGGCCTTCTACCCGGGCAAGATCCCCTTCCCCATGCTCCACGTGGACACCAACTGGAAGTTCAAGGAGATGATCAAGTTCCGGGACGAGACCGCCAAAAAGTTCGGGCTGGATCTCATCGTCCACAAGAACCCGGACGGTCTGGCCATGGACATCAACCCCTTCGTGCACGGCAGCAGCAAGCACACCGACATCATGAAGACCGAGGGGCTCAAGCAGGCGCTCAACAAATACGGCTTCGATGCCGCCTTCGGTGGTGCCCGTCGCGACGAGGAGAAATCCCGCGCCAAGGAGCGCGTCTACTCCTTCCGCGACAAGTCCCACCGCTGGGATCCGAAGAACCAGCGCCCGGAGCTGTGGCGCGTCTACAACAACCAGGTCAACAAGGGGGAGAGCATCCGTGTCTTCCCGCTCTCCAACTGGACCGAGCTGGACATCTGGCAATACATCTATCTCGAGAACATCGACATAGTCCCGCTCTACTTCGCGGCCATGCGCCCCGTGGTGGATCGCGGCGGCATCAAGATCATGGTGGATGACGATCGCATGCCCATCGGCCCGGAAGACGAAGTGAAGCAGGAGCTGGTGCGCTTCCGTACCCTCGGCTGCTACCCGCTGACCGGGGCCATCGAATCCAATGCCACCACCCTGCCGGAGATCATCGAAGAGATGCTGATCACCACCTCGAGCGAGCGGCAAGGGCGGCTCATCGACCACGATCAGGCCGGCTCCATGGAGCAGAAGAAGCGTCAGGGCTATTTCTAAAAAAATGTTCTAAGGAATCGCAACATGAACAACCACATTCAGACCGCCATCAGCGAACAGGGCATTGAAGCCTACCTGCACGCCCAGCAGCACAAGAGCCTGCTGCGTTTTCTCACCTGCGGCAGCGTGGACGACGGCAAGAGCACCCTCATCGGCCGCCTGCTGCACGACTCCCAGCAGATCTATGAAGATCAGCTCAAAGCACTGGAGTCCGACAGCCAGAAGCTCGGCACCACCGGCGAGAAGCTGGACCTGGCCCTGCTGGTGGACGGCCTGCAGGCGGAGCGCGAGCAGGGCATCACCATCGACGTGGCCTACCGCTATTTCTCCACCGCCAAGCGCAAATTCATCATCTCGGATACCCCGGGCCATGAGCAGTACACCCGCAACATGGCCACCGGCGCCTCCACCTGCGATCTGGCCATCATCCTGATCGACGCCCGCAAGGGGGTGCTGGATCAGACCCGCCGTCACAGCTTTATCGCGAGCCTGCTCGGCATCAAGCAGTTCGTGGTGGCAGTGAACAAGATGGACCTGGTGGAGTTCAGCCAGGAGGTGTTCGATCGCATCAGCTTGGAGTACCGCGAATTCGCCAAGAAGCTCAGCGTCGACACCATCCACATCGTGCCGGTCTCGGCCCTGGACGGCGACAACGTGGTGAACCCGAGCGACAAGCTGGCCTGGTACCAGGGCGAGACCCTGCTCTCCTTGCTGGAGTCCGCCGAAGTGGAGCGCGAGCTGGAGCGTCACCCGGTGCGCCTGCCGGTGCAGTACGTGAACCGCCCCAACCTCGATTTTCGCGGCTTCGCTGGCACCTTGGCCTCCGGCATCCTGCGGGTGGGCGACAAGCTTGCCGTGCTGCCGTCCGGCAAAGAGAGCACGGTGACCCGCATCGTCACCTTCGACGGGGATCTGGAGTACGCCCTGCCGGGTCAGGCCATCACGGTCACCTTCGCGGACGAAATCGACATCAGCCGGGGCGACCTGCTGGTGGATGCGGCGAAAAAGCCCCAGGTGACCCAGAACGTGCTGGCTCACATCGTCTGGATGGGGGAAGAGTCCCTGCAACCGGGCCGGGTCTATGACGTCAAGCTGGCCACCAAGAAGAGCCGTGGCCAGGTGGAGGCCATCCGCCACCGCATCGAGATCAACAAGCTCGACGAGCTGCCCGCTTCCGAGCTCAAGCTCAACGAGATCGGCCTGTGCGAATTCAGCCTCACCGACCCGGTGGCGTTCGACCCCTACAAGGAGATCCGCGACACCGGCAGCTTCATCCTCATCGACCGGCTGACCAACGTCACCGTCGGTGCCGGCATGATAGTGGAAGGGCTGGCGGCCAAGGTGATGGCAGGGCAATACAGCGAGTTCGAAGTGGAGCTCAACGCCCTGGTACGCAAGCACTTCCCCCACTGGCAGGCGCTGACCATCAGCAACGATTCCGGCAAGGAGTAAGCCCATGACCTGGCAACAATCCCTGGTGCTGGGTCTGCTGGCTGCCCTCGTCGCCCTGCTGATCCAGGGCAAACTCCGGCCGGCGCTGCTCTTCTCGGGCGCCGTGCTCATCACCTACCTGAGCGGCCTGGCGGACATCAACGCCGTGGTGGCGGGCTACACCAACAGCGCCCTGCTGACCCTGGTGTTGCTGCTGCTGGTGTCGCTCGCGGTGGAGAAGACTCGGGTCATGAGCTGGTTTGCCAACCTGGTGGGCACCGGCTCCTTCAACAAGGTGCTGGTGAAGGTGTGGTTTTCCACCGCCTTCCTGTCGGCGTTCGTCAACAACACCGCCGTGGTGGCGTCCATGCTGGGGGCGGTCAAGCGCAACCCCAACCATGCGCCCTCCCGGCTGCTGTTGCCCATGTGCTTCGCGGCGACCTTTGGCGGCGTGCTGACCCTGATCGGCACCTCCACCAACCTCATCGTCAACAGCTTCCTCATCAAGATGGGGGCCAAGCCGCTTGGCATGTTCGACTTCTTCATGGTGGGGGCGGGGACCCTGCTGACCGGCCTGGTTGCCGTGCTGCTGTTTGCCCGCCATCTGCCGGAGCAGGACACCGAGATGAGCCGGGAATCCGGCTATTTTCTCGAAGCCAAGGTGGGCCCCGGCTCGCCGATGGCCGGGCGCAGCGTCAAGGAGAACGGCCTGCGCAGCCTGAAAAGCCTCTATCTCGCCGAGATCATCCGGGGCAACCAGGTGATCTGCCCGGTGCAGCCGGAACACGAGTTGCACGAGGGGGACATGCTGCTGTTCTGCGGCGACGTGGAGAGCGTCGGCGTGTTGCAGGAGCTCAAAGGGCTGGATCTCTACGGCCAGCATCGCCTCAACGGCCAGCACCTGGTGGAGGTGATCGTCAGCCACAGCTCGCGCCTGGTGGGTCAGACCATCAAGGATGCGGAGTTTCGTACCCACTTCGATGCGGTGGTGCTGGCGGTGCGCCGGGGCGAGACCCAGCTCACCGGCGGCCTCGGCCAGATTGAACTGCACGCAGGGGACACCTTGCTGCTGGCCCCCGGCCCCAAGTTTGCGGGCAACAAGTCCCTCTCCCGGGAGTTCGTGGTGGTGAGCGGGCTGGAGGCCTCCACCCGGCTCGATGCCACGCGCAGCGCCGCCGTGGTGGCGGGGTTCCTCGGGGTGCTGACCCTGTCGGTGCTCGACCTGGTGCCGCTCTTCAAGGGGCTGCTGGTGATGCTGGTGGTGCTGCTCTTCTCCCGCATCCTGACCCTGGACGAGATCCGCCGTCGCTTTCCGCTGGATATCTGGCTGGTGGTGGGCGGGGCCCTCGCCATCGCCGATCAGCTGGAGAAGAGCGGCCTGGCCAAGCTCATCGCCGACTGGCTGATGGGGGAGTTCAACGGGGCCAGTCCCTTTATCGCCTTCGTGGGGATCTATCTGTTTACCCTGGTGCTGACGGAGCTGATGAGCAACAACGCGGCGGCGGCCCTTGCCTTCCCCATGGGATTCCAGCTGGCGCTCAGCATGGATGTCTCCACCATGCCGTTCATTCTGGCGGTGCTGTTCGGGGCGAGTTCCAGCTTTATCCTGCCCTACGGCTACCAGACCAACCTGATGGTCTATGCGGCGGGCAACTACAAGATGCCGGATTATCTCAAGCTGGCCCTGCCTGTCTCCCTGGCCTACAGCCTCGGGGTGATCGTCATGGTACCCCTGCTGTTTCCGTTTTAAGGTCTGATACCGGGGGATGTGTTAAGGGCTGCTTATGTTAACGCAGCTTTTATCAAGGCAGCTTATGATGCAGGGGAGTGCCAGGGCACTGGCATCCAGGCGTAAGCGCCAATCAGGGGGTGTTGCATGCGCAATATCAGGGCATCAGCACCTTGCCGCCTCATCGCGAGGCGGCTCCCCGCTGTAGCGGACAGTTTTCAGTATTGCGGCGTGAGCGCCAATCAAGGAGTGTTGGATGAGCAATGCCATGGCATCAGCACGTTGTCGACTGATAGTCCGAGGCGGCTCCCTGTGGTGCCGGACAGTTTAAGTTTTGAGGCGTGAGCGCCAATCAAGGAGTGTTGGATGAGCAATATCGTGTGGCATGCCCATGCCGTCGACAAACAGAGCCGGGCCGAGCAGAAGGGGCAAAAGCCCCTGGTGATCTGGTTCACCGGACTCTCCGGGGCGGGCAAGTCCACCCTGGCGGGGGCACTGGAGCAGGCGCTGGCCGCCTCGGGCAAGCACACCTATCTGCTGGATGGGGACAATGTGCGCCACGGCCTGTGCGGCGATCTCGGCTTCGATGACGCCGCCCGCCAGGAGAATATCCGCCGGGTCGGCGAAGTGGCAAAACTCATGGTAGATGCGGGCCTGATCGTCCTCACCGCCTTTATCTCGCCGTTCCGTGCCGAGCGGGATCTGGTACGCAGCCTCCTGGGTGCCGACGAGTTTGTCGAGGTGTTTGTGGATGCGCCCCTTAGCGTGTGCGAAGAGCGTGACCCCAAGGGGCTCTACAAGAAGGCGCGGGCGGGGGAAATTCGCAACTTTACCGGTATCGACTCCGCCTACGAGGCACCGGAAAACCCGGAAATCCATCTGCTGAACGCTGGCAAGCCGGTAGAGGCCATGGTGGATGAACTGCTGACGGCGCTAAGGCAGAGAGGGCTGACAGACTGAGGTCGATGTTCGCCACTGATCATCTATAGCAGAGGGGGCCTTGGCCCCCTCTTTATTTCCCTATTTCCCCGCAACGATTTATGTGTCGCTACAACCATTTATCCGTTGAACGTTTTTGATATCTTAGGATGCAATAAGCGTAGTGCATTGCATCGCAATGCCTAATTGTCGGGCTATTAAGCGTCAACCAATATTGCGGGTATGACGACCCTATTTTGCTTATGGTTCTTGTTTCACAAACGGTATGGTATAGCCGAAATATTCAGTTTGAGGTGTGCGATGCACATCCCAGCGCTTCGTATGTCCAGCTGGACGTTCTCGCTGATCCGCATGAGTAAGGACTAGGCGTTTTTTGGCACGTGAGACACCGACAAAAAAAGCACAGCGGTTTTCATCCTGATTTCCAAAGAAGTTCTCGTTTTCGATGGCCATGATGATGACCGAATCAAACTCAAGGCCCTTACTCTTATGGATGGTCAGTATTCGTACGGCTTGATCGTCTGAGAAGCGCTTAAGGGCTTGGGGCAAGTCAGGCTCCAGCGTTAGTAATTCTTCAATCTTGGTCTTAGTATCACGGATTACTTCGTTTAGCCGGTCACGAGACTCGTAATCAGGGGAAAGCGACATTAGTGTTTCAACACTGATTTGCTTCAGAAATATTTGAACAAACACCCACCAGCCAGAGAAAGGGGGGGCAACCAGCTCGTTAAGGGCTATTTCTTTTCGTTGCTGCTTGATCAGCCGATCAAGGTCTTTGCGCGCATTCGACGGAGTCTCGTCATTTGCAAACGGGATTAGCTGGTTCATGAGCCGAATCCATGATTTGGGCTCGCGCTGACCATAGAGGCAGGAAAGATAGTCCACGATCAAACGTGCTGCAGGCTCGACTGTGATGTCTTGCATCTGCTGCTCGTTGCGAAAGGGGATGCCACGAGCCTCCAGTGCCGTCATAAGGTGATCAGCGTACAGGTCAAGCTGATTACGAATCAGGACCGCAATTTCTGCTGGTGGCAGCTGTTCTGTGTTTATCCAACCTGCAATCAAATCTGCGAGGTAGTCTGCTTCTTGACGACTGTTTTCAAAGCGCCACGCGAATACCTCTCCTTCGTCGCCTGCAAGTTGCTCATCAGGCATGATAGAAGCTGGATCCAGCTTGCGAATGATCTCGTTCTGCAAGCGCAGCAAACGTGGTTGAGAGCGGAAGTTTCGGTACATATTGAGCGGAGTTGCTGCAAAATCAGCAACGAAGTCCTGAAAGATGCCTTCCAAAGCGCCTGCCCAGCCCATGATCTTTTGCTTGGTGTCGCCCACGGCGGTCAAGCGAATGTTCGTACCTTGAAAAGCGAGCTTGAGGAGTTCGTATTGACGATTTGTACAGTCCTGGAATTCGTCGAGGAAGACATCGCTGTAGGTTTGACGGATGGCATGTCGCGCGACAGGGGACTTTCTTAGAATCTCAATTGCCCATGGCACCAGATCGGAAAACGTGATCAACGTTCGTGATGGGCCAAGTTTCCGATCTGCAATTTGGTATCCAGCATCCAACGCATACTCACCAGTTAGCACAGGACGGAAACGATCGATGATGCGCTTGGCGAATGCGTGAAAGGTATAGCTGTCAAACCGCGTAGCAAGTTCTGAACCACAGCGTCGCTTGACCCGTTCTTTCAGGTTACTGCTGGCATCGACCTTGAACGAAATGGCCAGAATCCGTTTGGGATAGCGGCAGGTACCTGTGCGCAATAGGAAATCTGCCCGCTGTGCAAGCATTTCGGTCTTTCCCGCGCCTGGGCCTGCGGTAAGAGCAAGGCTGCGTGTTTGCTCCTTGGCTGCAATTAGGGCGTTGGGCTCAAGTGTCAGCCCATCTGCAGGTTCCCAAGTCTCGACGGTTATCATTCCGGCAGAACCGCGAGTTTGGTGATGACGGCATCTGCCAATCTGCTCAGGGATGCGGGCATGTTGGTCAGTAGTTCTGCATCAGTCAGCTGAGCCAATGCATCAATATGGGCTGCGGGTTTGCTACCAAGCTTGAAGCGCTGATGGTAAGTGTTAAATAGCTTCTGCTCATCTTTGCTGTACTGGCTTGCATCGTGGTGACTTTTACCCAAAACAGCTTTGATCGTGGATGCCTCAGGATCTTCCTTAACTACGCCATACGCATCTGGGTAAGCAAGTAACATGGCGAAATCGAGATCCATAGGAGCCGAGAAAAATACACCTCGACTCTCCAGCTCAAGAAATACGTCTTTCGTTCCTCCATCAAAATAGTGATGTGTTCGGACTGGTGTATCGGCTGTATCCCATTTCGGCAAAGTTAAAGCGGCAGGAAGTATTTTTGCCGGTTCAAACTTAAAGAGTTGATCATTCACGTACTTGATTCGTCCCCAACCAGCAGCATAGCGAGATACATCGAGGTCTAATAATGTCAAATATGGAATTTGCAGTGTGGAAAGTAGGCGCCAAAAGTGATTTACGTGACGTCCCCCCAAGGGGGCTATTGAAACCGCAGATTCATCAACAGGAGATCCCTTCGCTTTAAGAAGTCGTGGTAATACGATTTCTTCACTATCACCCTCTCCAAGAACAACAAGTCGCGAGAAATAAACCTCGGGAAAGGCTTGTACTGCCTCACGCACAAACTTGTGCGCTTCATCAGCTGTGTCTGGCAGCAGGATATGCGTGACTCGTGATGTTCGCTCTTCGGTCAACCTCAGATAACGGATATGTTCCGGAGCAACGCGCCGCAGCATGGATGGTGCGTGGGTAGCGATGAGCGCTTGTGCGTCACCTTGTCCGGTCATTCCATTGAGGGCATTGACGATTCGCCCAAGGTAGTGTGGCGAGAGACTGTTTTCTGGCTCTTCGAGAGCGACCACCGTAAAGACTGGTGGGCGCAGCTTGTCCGGATCGAATGAAGTATCTTCAGCCGCCAGTACAGCACGGCCAATCGCCTGCGAAGAGTGTACCAGTGACAGATACAGCATCGACTTCTGGCCGTCGCTAAGTCGTGAGAAATCGACCAACTGCTCCCCATGGCCAGGAGTGAAAGACACCGACATGTGCCGCAACAAGGCTTCGATCTCGGACGCAACAAAAGTGAGCTTGGGGTCGGCAAAGAAGTTGCCTTTGTGTAAAGCGCCCCATGCATTTCTCAAACTTGCGCTGAACGCATTGATTGATGGATTGCCCGCCAAGCTGTCACTGATTTGGTCGGTCAGTCCCTTGATGACTGTTCGCTCTGCATCCCAGTTCACCGCACGCAGCATGCGCCCCAGTAATGCATTGGCTCCATAGGCAATGTGATCGGCGGGATCACGGCGTGCGGGGAGGTAGTGGATATGTATATGGTTACGTTCCGCTCGGGGTACTTGGGTGGTGGTAAGTGGTGAGCCATCTGGATTGATGTCCAACACATAGACCATGTTTTCCTCTATATCCCCATCCAACCCCATGGTTGCATTAAGGCGAAAACGAATACGTGGTGTGCCATCGATCTCGTCGAGGCGCATATGACCGAAATGAGGTGCAACCGTGCTGTTGTCTCCGTCATCTTTTAATTCAGGGAATACAAAGTCGGCCTCGATCCATAACTGGCGCTCCGCCGGAGGCACTTCTTCGTTCAATGGGACATGAAAGTCTGAGCGCAGTATTCGACGCAGTGATGGATCAAAGGCAAACAACCGACACAAGGCCTGCAGTGCAGCTGTTTTGCCGGAGCCATTAGGCCCAATGAGGTAAGTCATCTCCTCCAATGGAATTTCGGTGGGTGCTGCCCCGAAAGATTGGAAGCTCGATAGGCGGAGGGTTTGCAGCTTCATTGGGCATCCTATGTCTTAGAACGAAGAGAATGGGGATCATCACCATGTTGAGTGATTCGTAGCAGGTTGCCGATTGCACATCTAACTCGGATGGCAAAGTTCTTGCCCGTGGATTCGCGGCATTTTACCTGTACTTTTGTGCAGGCTTGGCTCATGGCTGACTCCGACGAGAGGGTTGCCAAGCAGCTATGTTACCGAACGGCGCTGGGGAGAGAAGCGGAAGAGGGGCGTTTTCTGGGCAAGATCAACAAATTTATTAATAAGTCGGTGGTGATGGGTTTCTCAGCATTGGCCGTGCATCAGAGCAGGGTAGTGAAATCGAGGATTCACCCTGTTGAGTGCCCTGTCGCACAGCGGCCATTCAAAGCGCGGCAAGGGTAAGACGGTGGCAGCGGGAGTAGATAAGCGGCTGGCCGCCCTGTAACAGCGGGGTTGGATCTAGAGTTCTGTCCCAGCCTTATAATGTCGATGGGCCCCGTCTTGTGAGAGACGGGGCCCATGCTTTTTTGTATTAGCGCACGGTCTTTGGGTCTGGTTTGCTCCGTGAAGGCTTAGCGGGCCAGCAGAGGTTGGCCGCTGGTCAGGGCGGCACTGGTTGGCCGGGTGGCGGGATGCTGCTGGAACTGGCGCACCAGCCGCTCCAGATCCCCGAGCTGCTTCACGAGGGCAATGATGCCCTGCACGGCGTGGCGGCTGCCCTGGCTGGAGTCATCGGCCAGACGCTTGATGTCCAGCACGCTGTGATGGATGTCCTGGGTGACCAGGGATTGCTCCTGCATTGCCTGGGCTATCTGGTTGCTGCCTGCGGTCACCTGCAACAGGCGTTCACTTATCTGTTGCAGGATATCGCCGGTGGCGGCGGCCTTGAGGCGGCAACTGGCGGAGAGCTGTTCCCCTTGCGCCATGGCCTGCTGGGCATCGTCGGCGCTGGCCTGCAAGAGGCTTATCATCTGCTGGATCTCGCCGGTGGAGGATTGGGTCTTGATGGCGAGGGTGCGGATTTCGTCCGCCACCACCGAGAAGCCGCGACCGGACTCGCCCGCCCGGGCCGCCTCGATGGCCGCATTGAGGGCCAGCAGGTTGGTCTGGTTGGCGATGTTGTTGATGACGTCCAGGATGCCGTCGATGGCGCGGCACTGGCTGGCCAGCGCCTCTATCACGGCGCGGGAGGTGAGCAGCTCGCCGTGAACCCCTTCCACCGCCGCCACGGTATCGAGCACGCTGCGATTGCCCTCCCGAAACAGCACGGCGGTGTTGTCCAGGCTGTCCGAGGAGGCGCTCGAGCTGTGGGAGACCTCGCGAATGGACGCCGTCATCTCGGTGATGGCGGTCGCTACCTGGTTGGTCTGGGCCTGCTGTTGCTGCAGGTTGCCGGTGATGGACTCGGCATTGCTCAGATCCGTCTGCGCCGCCTGCACGATCTGCTGGCAAGTCTGCTGGGTTCGGGCCAGCACCGCATTGAACTCGGCCTGGTTCATCTTCATGGCGAGCTCGACGGCAGCCAGACGATCGACCCGGCCGGTATACAGCAGTTGCATCAAGGGGTTGTCGAAACGGTGGCGGGCCAGGGTCTCCAGCCGGGCGAGGCGCCGGGAGAGGATCTGGCAGATGACGAGCGCAACCACCAGGGGCAGGGCGCCGATGAGCAGTGGCCAGCCCGGGCCGTGCTGATAGCCGAGGGTGACCAGACTGGCCAGCAGTGCCATCAGGCAGAGGTGGATCCCCAGGGTGTGGCAGCAGGTGGGCAGGCGCAGGGCCCGGGGGGTCTTGCCGCGGCGCATCTCGTCATAGACCCGCTCCGCACGCTGTTTGACCGCGTCGTCCGGCGCCGTGCGCACCGACTGGTACTCCACCACCTTGCCGCTTGCGTCCTGAATGGGGGTGACGAAGGCGTTGACCCAGTAGTGATCCCCGTTCTTGCAGCGGTTCTTGACCGGGCCCATCCAGCTTTTGCCTTCCCGCAGATGGCGCCACATGTCGGCAAACGCCTGGGGCGGCATGTCGGGGTGGCGGACCAGGTTGTGGGGCGCCCCTTGCAGCTCCTCCAGGGTGAAGCCGGCTATCTGGCAGAACTCGTCGTTGGCATAGGTGATGCGGCTCTCCAGATCCGTGGTGGAAATCAGGTTCTGGTGCGACGGGTAGAGGCGCTCACGCTGGGTAACGGGTTGATTGACTCTCATGGTACTTCCTGCCTGACAGGGGAAAGAGAGTCTGGTTGCAATTCGTACACCAGAGTGCCCAAAAACGCTTAAATTGCGCTCTATATGTCTCTTTTGCGCTCAAAACCCGCAGAGGGGGGAACATGGCCCGGGCTCGCGTCCGCCCCTGCCGTCAGGATTCGCTTTTTGGGAGCCGTTTTGGCAATGGCGGGGCGGGTTTCGCAATTTGGCAAGGCGGGGCCGGGGCCTCCGCCAGCCTCAGGCGGGCAGATCCGGCTCGCTGACCGGGGCCGGCATCTGGGTCTCTATCTGCAGGTGGGTGGAGAGCAGGGTCTTCAGATCCTGCAGGTACTCCTCCAGGGGGGGCTCGTCCAGCAGCAGGGCAAGCTCGTTGCCTACAGGGGTGAGCCGGTAATAGAGCAGGGTGAGGTTGCTCTGGCGTTGGCGCAGACGCCAGCGCTGGTTGCCAAAGGCCAGCTCGACCCCGTCGGCGGGCAGGGGACCGGATTCGAGCTCGCCACGGTGCAGCAGCCCGAGATCGCACAGCAGCAGCAGGGCGCTGTAGGGCACCCGGTATTTGCCGAGCCCCATTCGGGTGACCTTGGCGCGACTGAGCAGGCTGGCCCCCTTGTGCATGCCCAGCAGCAGACGCTGCTCGTCGCTGCCCTCGTAGTGGCAGGAGAGGGCGCAGATGCGCTGGAACAGCTGGGCTTCGCGCTGGGTCATCTCCTTGAGGGTGTTGAGGGCACGGATGGAGAAGCGGCCCGGGGTCGCCACTTCCAGGGCGAAGATGCGACCCCACAACTGCTGCATGGGGGTCATGCTGATGTCTTCGGCCAGTTGCAGGAAGCGGGTGAGCCAGTCGCTGTCTATCTCGCCGCCGGCGGCGGTCTCTTCGCAGTGGCGCGCGGCCATCACCATGATGGATTCCAGATTGCGCTGGCGGGTGGCCTGCTCCGCCAGCTGGCGGAAGGTGGCGCGCTGCTCGAAGGTGCTGTCGCTGTTGCGGGTGAGCATGCCATCGATGCCGCGGCTGCGGGCCAGGCGCAGGGTCTGCTCCTGGCTGCTCAGGATGGAACTCTCTTTCTTGGGGGGCAGGTCAGCCATGCTGGCTCCGTGATGGCAAGGTCTGGTAGTGAATGTTACTCCAACCAAATCCATGAACAATCCCTTTGCCGGGGTCGTCACGGGATAAAAAAATGGCCTCCCGGGGGAGGCCATCAGGGGCTCACTCTTCGTAGACGCTGACCTCGACCGCGTCCATGGAGTAGGAAGCGGTGGCCATCTCGTGGCTGGAGCTGACGGTGTGCATCTTGCCCTTGACCCAGATGGCGTCCCAGAGGTCATCCACCGGCGCTCCCTTGGGGTAGCTCACGTAGATCACCTGGTTGGTGGGCGGGGGCGGCACGTGAATGCAGGCACCGAAGTAGGGGACCAGCAGGAAGGCGGTGATGGTCTTGGCATCCCCTTCCAGGGGCACCACGAACCCGGGGATCCGTACCTCCTGATTGTCCAGCTTCTTGTTGACGCCCCCCACCGGCTGGGGCACCGAGGAGAAGTCGCCGTCATGGCTGACCTGGGGCGGTGGCAGCAGTTTTTCCCCCTCCGGGATGAGGATATCCCAGTCGATGGTCTTGTAATCTGCAGCCATGGCAGGCAGCACCAGCAGGCTGGCCAGCAGCGCCACTATTTTCCACTTCATCATCTGTTCTTCTCTCTTGGTCGGATGCGTCGGGTCAGACGCGAATGCTCATGCCGTCGCTCAGGCTGTAGCGGTAAGCGCGGGCGGCAGGCAGCAGCCCGATCACCATGCCCGCCAGCCAGACCAGGCCCAGCAGTTGCCACTCATAGGCGCTCGGCAGACCCAGGCTCATTTGCAGGCCATAGTGGCTGAGCAGCCAGGGGCTAGCAAGCCCCTGACCGAGATAGAGCGCGGCCACCCCGAGGGCGATGCCCGCCGTGGTGAGTGCCATCGCCTCCAGCGCCAGCAGCAGGAAGAGATGGGCAGGGCCCGCCCCCAGGGAGCGCAGAATGGCGAGCTCGCGGCGCCGCTCGTTGAGGCCGGCGAGCAGGGTGGTCAGCATGCCGATGAGGCCCGCCACCACCACAAAGCCCGCGATCACCGACAGGGCGGTCTCCGCCACGCTCATCAGCCCCCAGAGCTCCTGCAGGGCGGCTCCCGGCAGGATGGCCATCAGGGGCTCCCTGGGATAGGTGTTGACGCTGCGCTGCAACTGGAACGCCAGGATCCGGTTGCTCAGCCCCACCATGAAGGCGGTGATGGTCTTGGGGGTGAGATCCAGCGCCATCGCCTGTTCCGGGGTCACGTTCTTGCTGTGACGACCGGTGTCCCAGCCCAGGTGGATCGCCTCTATGCCCGCCAGCGGCACATGAATGGTGCGATCGATGGGGGTGCCGGTGGGGGCCAGGATCCCCACCACCTTGAACGGCATGTTGTCGTGCTGGCTGAACGAGGTGTTGCCGGCGCCATGGGCGATGACGATGGATTGATCCAGGTGATAGCCGAGCTTTTCGGCCACCTGGGCACCCAACACCGCTTCAAACGGTGTTTCGAAGGGGCGGCCTTCGCGCAGAACGAGCGCCTGCTGCTGGCCGTACTTCAGGTGGGTGAAGTAGTCCCCGTTGGTGCCGAGCACGCGAAACCCCTTGTGGGAGTCGCCAAGGGAGAGGGGGATGGTCCAGGCGATACCGGGCCTGGCCTTGATGGCCTGGTAGGAGTCCCAGCCCACGTTGTTGGTGGGGTTGCCGATGCGAAACACCGAATAGAGCAGCAGGTTCACCTGGCCGGAGCGGGCGCCGACGATGAGATCGGTGCCGGAGACGGTGTTGGCGAAGCTATCCCGTGCCTGACTGCGCACCCGCTCCACCCCGAGCAGCAGGGTGACGCTGATGGCGACGGCCAGCAGGGTGAGCCCGGCGGTGAGGCGACGGGCCCAGAGACTTTGCAGGGCGAGTTTCAGCATGAAAGCCTCCGCAGTGAAGGGGAGATGGCCGGACGGGCTGCGAGATGATGGCGTGTGGTCATGCCGCCCTCCGGTTGAGCTGTTGCAGGTTCTCCACCCGGGGGAAGAGGGGCTCCAGATAGGGATCGTGACTGACGAAGACCAGGGTAGACCCCTGCTTGTCGCACTCCTCGAACAGCAGTCGGATGAAGGCGGCCCGGTTGTCAGTGTCCAGGGCCGAGGTGGGCTCGTCGGCGATCACCAGAGGAGGGGAGCCTATCAGGGCGCGGGCGGCGGCGACTCGCTGCTGCTGGCCGATGCTGAGGGCGTGGACGGGGCGATGGAGTGCCTCATCCGGCAGTTGCAGTTCTGCCAGCAGGCGGCGCGCCTCCTGCTCGGGGCTCCCTGTCAGGCGGGCCCGCTTGGCGGGTGAAAAGGTGAGGGCAGCGGTGACGTTGTCCTGCACCGAGAGAAACGGCAGCAGATTGAACTGCTGGAAGATGTACCCCAGATTGGCCGCCCGGAACTGGTCACGGGCGCGGCCGGAAAGCCGGGCCAGGGGCTGGCCCAGCACCTCCAGGGTGCCGTGGTTGGCGGTCTGGATACCGGCCAGCAACCCGAGCAGGGTGGACTTGCCACAACCCGATGGGCCCTTGATGAAGACGCGCTCACCCTCGTGGATGCGAAGGGCGGGCAGATCGAGGACGGCTTCGTGACCCGGCCAGGCAAAGGCCAGATCACGGATCTCAACCACGGCATGTTTCATGGTGTTACCAGCCCAGTTTGTTGGCGGACGGAGTCAGTTCGGCGGCGGTCTGGCCGGTGGGCAGTATGCCCTGCACGCTCAGCTTCTCCAGGCTCGGGTAGAGGCTGAACAGGGTGGCCTCGAGACCGGTGAGCTTGGCCGGGGTAGCGCAGGTGTAGGTGTACATGGCCCCCATGTCCGCATGGCCCGCGTCGTCGTGATGGTGTTCATCGTGAGCGCCATCAGCCTTGTCGTGCTCGTGCTCGTGCTCGTGCTCGTGCTCGTGCTCGTGCTCATGGTCATGGTCATGATCTTCCTTGGCGGCCTGCAGCTCCTGCTGGGTCAGCTTGCAGCCGGCGGCCGGGTCGAAACGGAAGAGGGCGTCGGGCTGCTGGAGGCGGGCCACCGCCTTGGCATACTGCGCTTTCTCCTCATCGGTGTTGGCGGCATGCTCGAAGCCCACCAGATCGGCGGCAGGGGCCTGCAACTCGATCATCAGCTGGTTGCCGTCGAGGACCAGGTTGAGGTGGCCGTGACCGTGCTCATGGGCACCGTGGCTGTGGCTTTCGTGTTCGTCGTGATGGGCCTGGGCGCCGAAGGCGGCAGCGGCCAGCAACAGGGTGACTGCTTTCATCGTTAATCCTTTTGAATAAATAGAGAAAAGATTGGTTCAAAAAAAGAAACAATGAAGGGGCGGTGGGGCGCGGATACGGCGATGTCCCGTGGTGCCGGTGGCCGCCCTCGGTTGGGGAGTGCCGATATACCGGTCGATGCCAGAGGAGAGGGGAGGGAGAACGGGGGTCGGCGTCAGTGCCAGCTTGCCATCCAGATGCAGGACGCAGAGGGTGCAGGTATGACCGTGATCGGGCAGGGCTGCTTCAAGAGGGTGCTGTGCCAGCGCCGGTTGCATCCACAACCAGCCCAGCAGCAACACCCAGATTGTCAGTGTGGAACGACCCATAGACCCTTGTGGAAAGGGCGCCATCAGCGCCCTTCTCTCTGATTCAGAGATGGGACTGGATGAGCCCCATCACCTTGGTTATCTCGGCGGCATCGAGCTGGCCATCTTTGGCAAACAGCACCTTGCCCTCTTTATCCAGCAGTATGATGGCCGAACTTTCCGGGGTGAGCGCCCAGGCGTTGCGGGCCATCCCCTTGGCATCCAGCACCATGGCGGACCAGGGGAACTCTTTCTTGCTGTCCTCGGCACTGCTCTTCACGAAACCGGACGTGCCCCAGATGGCGTCATTGCTGTTGATGATGGTGACGGTCTGGTACTTGTCGTGGGGCAGCTTGGCCGCCTTGATCGCCTCGATCATGGGGGCATTGAGCTCCTTGGCGCTGGAGCGACCCGCGATGTGCTGGATCAGGAAGACCTTGCCGGTCAGGACCTTGCTCTGCCAGGGCTGATAGCTGATCTCCTTCTCCTTGAGCACCAGCTCCCCCTTGTCGCTGATGTTGACCAGCGGCACCTGGGTTGATTCCTTGATGTTGTGGGCCATGACCAGGGTTGGCAGCAGCGCCAGAGTAAGCACGAGATGTTTCATCCGGATGACACTCCTTTGTGATGTTATAACGATTTTTGGGTCGAGGGAATGGGACCCTGAACATCCTAAACTGATCGGATCTGTTTAAAAAGTGTTAAATAATGCAGGGTGCGACGGTGATCTTGTCAACATGGTCGCCATCCCCCCAATGACGGCGGCAAGAATGGCATGTCATCCATCAAAAGCAAGTGATGGTCAGAAGAGGCTAGTAGAGCGGTTCGCTGATCAAGGGAATCTGGGCCATGGTCATCTGCTGGGCCAGCAGGGGAGAACCGGTGAGCAGCACGTGGCGCTGATTGCCGATCACCAGGGTGTCTCCCTCAAGGCCGCTGTCGGCCGTGATGGCGAGCCAGGCCGGCGAGACGCTGCCGATGCTGATGTTCGGATAGATGATGCTGAGGCTGTACTGGGGTGCCAGCTCCGCCAGCAGACTGGCCATGAGCAGCGCCTTCTCGTCGCTGTCGGCCTTGTTGTCCTGCAGGGCCTGCAAGGGCGGAGCGAAGTGGTCCATCTGCTCGGGCGGGGTGGGGATGCCGCTCAGCCACTCCTGCAGCAGGGTGACGCTGGTGGCGAGATCCTTGGCCGAAAACTGCTGTGCCAGGGGTTTGAGGTCTCCCTTGAACTGATAGAACAGCTGGGAGTAGTTGGGGCGCACGCAGGGCAGCTTCTGATTGGCCGGGTGAACGCAGGGCTGGACCCGCATCTCGTAGAAGGCGTCCTCCTGATATTGCCGGTAGGCCTGCCAGAACTGGGCGGATTCGAGGCTGCTGTCGTGCAGGGTAAAGGCCTGTTCCAGGTTGCGGAACTTGGTGGCCGTCTCCGGGCTGTGCTGGTTGATCTGGTTGATGCTGTTGTAGAGGCGCGGACTGATGTAGGAGTAGAGTGTTTCCAGCGGGAAGTTGAGGGCGGTGTCGAGCTGTGTCATCTCGTGACGGCTGGCTGAAAAGGTGCGCTCATCTGCCGTCAATTGCAGGTGCTTTTGCTGACCATCCGCAGATTGCCACTGCCAGCTCAGGTTGATCTCGTTGGCCTGCGCCATGGTGCCGAAGAGCAGACTGCACAGAAAGCCTTGTGCCAGTTTCATGGTGCGCCTCCGCCTGGGTTGATAATAAACAACTAGGTGAGTGACCGGCATTTGGATTGGTCTGGTGACAGATATATTGGTAATTATCTGATCTGACTTTAAATTTAATTCAGGAAATAAGTCATGGGGGAAATCATCATGAAGCTTGTTTCACGGTTTCTGCTGATATTGGTGGCCACGCCGGCGCTGGCGGGGCAGGTCATCGTCAATCAGGGATTGTCCAGCGCGGATACCTTCGCCCTGCGGGATCAGCTGGCCCGGGAGCATGAATGGCAGGAGTGGCTGCGCTTCCAGCAGGCCATCAAGTGGCTGGAGGTGCTGCCGGTCAACTGCGATCTGGTGGGAGGTGCCGGTCAGGAATATCGCTGCGGTGATGACTATTACCGCCCCTATCGGCAAAACGGGCGCGACCTCTATATCCAGGGGGATCCCCCCGGAGCGTCCCCGCAACGACCCATAAAAAAGGCGCCATAAGGCGCCTTTTTTTGCGAGGGATACGCTTATTTTGCAGCGTAACGCTCGGCAGAGGTCTTGATCTCGGCTTCGGCAGCGGCCTTGTCGCCCCAACCTTCCACCTTGACCCACTTGCCCGCTTCCAGCTCTTTGTAGCGCTCGAAGAAGTGCTGGATCTGGGCTTTCAGCAACTCGGGCAGATCGTTCACATCCTGGATGTGATCGTACTGCTTGGTCAGCTTGGAGTGGGGAACGGCCACGATCTTGGCGTCTTCGCCTGATTCGTCGGTCATCTTCAGCACACCGACCGGGCGGCAACGGATGACGGAGCCGGCCAGCAGCGGGTAGGGAGTCGGAACCAGCACGTCGACCGGATCCCCGTCCAGGGACAGGGTGGCGTTCACGTAACCGTAGTTGCACGGGTAGAACATCGGGGTGGACATGAAACGGTCAACGAAGATGGCGCCGCTGTCCTTGTCGACTTCGTATTTGATCGGGTCGGCGTTCTGCGGGATTTCGATGATGACGTAGATGTCGTCAGGCAGGCTCTTGCCGGCCGGTACCAGGTTCAGGCTCATGACGTTTCCTTTGAGTGTTGGAGTCAAGTTTGCAGGCCGACATTATAGCGATGTCCCGTCAAATGACCATATTTCAAGGGCCGGGTGGCGTGGCGGAGGGGAGCTTTTCCCCGCGCTTGCCCGATTTCTGTCGTCTGCGGGCGCCGATGCCTTCGCTCCCCATGGGCGCGGCTTGTGCCACCGGGTCAACAGACCCTAGAATGCGCACTCCCTTTACTGGAAAAGGCAGCGGTATGCACATTCACATTCTCGGGATCTGCGGCACCTTCATGGGTGGTCTGGCGGTGTTGGCAAAACAGCTTGGCTATCGGGTGACCGGCTCCGACGCCAACGTCTATCCCCCCATGAGCACCCAGCTCGAGCAACAGGGCATCGAACTGACCGAAGGCTACGACCCCTCCCAGCTCGATCCTGCGCCGGATCTGGTGGTGATCGGCAACGCCATGAGCCGTGGCAACCCCTGTGTGGAATATGTGCTGGACCGCAATCTGCCCTATATCTCCGGCCCTCAGTGGCTGCTGGAGCACGTGCTGAAGGATCGCTGGGTGCTGGCCGTCGCGGGCACCCATGGCAAGACCACCACCGCCAGCATGCTGGCCTGGGTGCTGGAGTATGCCAAGCTGGAACCCGGTTTCCTCATAGGCGGCGTGCCGGGCAACTTCCCGGTTTCCGCCCGTCTCGGCTCGGCTCCCTTCTTTGTGATTGAAGCGGACGAATATGACTGCGCCTTCTTCGACAAGCGATCCAAGTTTGTCCACTACCACCCGCGCACCCTGGTGATGAACAACCTGGAGTTCGACCACGCTGACATCTTCCCGGATCTCGCCGCCATCCAGCGCCAGTTCCACCACCTGATGCGCACCGTGCCGAGCAACGGCCGGGTGCTCTTCCCCAAAGGCGATGACAACCTTACCGCCGTGCGCGAGATGGGCTGCTGGAGCGAGGTGGAGCTGGTGGGCCAGGACGACGCCAAGTGGAAGGCGGTGAAGCTGGCCGATGACGGCTCCGCCTTCGAGGTGTGGCTGGATGGCGTGAAACAGGGGGAGGTGCACTGGGAGTGCATCGGCGAGCACAACGTCAACAACGGTCTGATGGCCATCGCCGCCGCCCGTCATGCCGGTGTCATGGTGGAGCACGGGATCAACGCCCTCTGCCAGTTCAAGTCCCCCAAGCGGCGCATGGAGCTGAAAGGGGAAGTGGCCGGCATCAGCGTCTATGACGACTTCGCTCACCACCCCACCGCCATCGAGACCACCCTGGGCGGCCTGCGCGCCAAGGTGGGCAAGGCCCGCATCCTGGCGGTGCTGGAGCCCCGCTCCAACACCATGAAGCTCGGGGTTCACAAGGAGGAGCTGGCCGGTTGCTTCGACGGTGCCGACGAGGTGTTCTTCTTCCAGCCCCCCAACATCGGCTGGGATCTGGGGGAGGTGACGGCCCACATGACCCGGCCTGCCCGGGTATTCGAGGCCCTTGATGCCCTGATTGGCGCCCTGGTGGCCGAGAGCCGCCCAGGGGATCATATTCTGATCATGAGCAACGGCGGGTTTGGCGGCATTCACGACAAGCTGATCGCCCGCCTCAAGGAGCTGCAGAGCGCATCATGAACAAGGCCATCACCCTGGCGCTGACCGGCGCCTCCGGCGCTCCCTATGCCCTGCGCCTGCTGGAATGCCTGGTGCAGACGGACTATCGGGTCTTCCTGCTCGCCTCCTCGGCGGCCAGGGTTGTGCTCAAGACCGAGCAGCAGCAGGATTGGCCGGGCTCCCCCAGGGAGCTGTCGGCGTACCTCTGTCGCCAATATGGTGCCAAAGAGGGTCAGATCGTCGCCTGCGGCAAGGAGGAGTGGTTCTCGCCGGTAGCTTCCGGCTCGGCGGCCCCCAAACAGATGGTGGTCTGCCCCTGCTCCATGGGTACCGTCTCGGCCATTGCCAACGGCACCTCGGACAACCTGCTGGAGCGCGCGGCAGACGTGGTGATCAAGGAGCGGGGCCAGCTGATTCTGGTGCCCCGGGAGAGCCCCTTCTCGGCGATCCATCTGGAGAACATGCTCAAGCTTGCCCGTCTTGGCGTGACCATCATGCCGGCGGCGCCAGGGTTTTACCATGAACCCAAAAGCATCGAGGATCTGGTGGACTTCATGGTCGCCCGCATCCTCGACCACCTGGGTGTCGAGCATGAGTTGACCAGTCGCTGGGGTTATGCCAACCACTGATACGGTGGGGAGCGGACAAAAAAGCGGCGNGCTGTAAAGCCCGGCGCCGCTTTGTCAACATCTGCGCGAGTCAGCTGGCCTGGATGGGGGCCGTCACGTACTTGAACAGGAAATCCGTCACCTCTTCCCGGCTCGGACGCTGTGGCTGATTGATCATCTGCATCATCACATAGCCAAAACCGGTCAGGGAGCGGGCCAGATCCTGCGCCGACAGCACGCTCTGGATCTCGCCGTTGTCGATGGCCCGTTGCAGGTGGGGGGCAATGCGCTCCAGCGCCTTGTCCAGCAGCCGGGTGTAGCGAGGCCACACTTCTTCCCGCACCGAGGAGCTCCACTCCAGCCAGATGCTGGCGTGATCGGGCTTGTCATAGGCGGCGTCAACGAACAGCTTCACGTGGCGGTGAATGCTCTCCCTGGCGGAGCCCTGACCGTTGTAGGCCTGTTCGAGGATCTGCTGTACGAAGGCTTCGATTTCTGTCAGCACTTCGTCGACCAGATCTTCACGAGTATTGAAATAGTTAAAAACGGTCGCAACCGAGACCTTTGCCTGTTCGGCTATTTCGGCATGCCCCGCACGGCCGATGCCGCGACGGGAAAATACCTCGACGGCACACTCCATCAATTGATCACGGCGAGCCTCCGGCGAAAGCCGGGTTCGACGTCTTATTTCTGCGCGTGGTTCCATAGTTTTTTCATCTAATAGTTATTGATTATGGTGTTTATAGTATTGTCACCGATAATGCCCGAAGGCTTGCTAACTCTATCAATTAAAATAAGCCGATAAAAGCATCACGTATGCCTGACGCCCACTGGTTGGAGTGGTAGAATCCTCGGTTTTGACGTTAATGAACGGCCAATAACCCTTTGGTCATTATTGGAGTATGTGATGAAACACATTGTCGAGGTGATGATCCCCGAGGCCGAGGTTGCAGCCCGGATCGCCACGCTAGGTGAAGAGATTACCGCCCGTTACCAGGGCTCCGAGGAAGTGGTCATGATCGGCCTGCTGCGCGGCTCCTGCGTCTTCCTGGCGGATCTCTGCCGTCAGTGCCAGTTGCCCATCACCCTGGACTTTATGACTGCCTCCAGCTATGGCTCCGGCATGCACAGCACCCGTGACGTGCGCATCCTCAAGGATCTGGATGACGACATCAAAGGCAAGGACGTGGTGATCGTGGAGGACATCATCGACACCGGTTACACCCTCAACAAGGTGCGCGAGATCCTCTCCCTGCGCGAGCCGAAATCCCTGGCCATCTGCACCCTGCTGGACAAACCGTCCCGCCGCGAGGTTCAGGTGCCGGTGGACTGGCTTGGCTTCTCCATCCCGGACGAGTTCGTGGTGGGCTGTGGCATTGACTACGCCCAGAAGTACCGTAACCTGCCTTTCATTGGCAAGGTGGTACCGCAAGAGTAAGCCGGGTCCGAAGTAGCAAGGCAGGCTGGCCGGCCCGCCATCGACTGTCTTCAGGCGGCGTCACAGCCGCCTTTTCTGTCTCGAGATGGGCTCATCCATCACAGGGGTTGCAATGAACGCATTGGAAATCAGCGGTCTGAAGAAGACCTATCAGGGGGGCGTCGAAGCCCTCAAGGGCATCGATCTCACCGTCAAACAGGGGGATTTCTTCGCCCTGCTCGGTCCCAACGGGGCGGGCAAATCCACCACCATCGGCGTGATCAGCTCACTGGTGAACAAGAGCGCCGGCAAGGTGAAGGTATTCGGTCATGACATCGATACCGATCTGGAGCTGGCCAAGTCCCAGCTCGGCCTGGTGCCCCAGGAGTTCAACTTCAGCCAGTTCGAGAAGGTGAGCCAGATAGTGACTCACCAGGCCGGTTTCTATGGAGTGCCGCGGGCCGAGGCCAAGGTGCGCGCCGAGAAGTACCTGCGTCAGCTCGATCTGTGGGACAAGCGCGACATGGCCGCCCGCACTCTCTCCGGTGGCATGAAGCGCCGGTTGATGATTGCCCGCGCCCTGATGCATGAGCCCAAGCTGCTGATCCTGGATGAGCCGACCGCCGGGGTGGACATCGAGATCCGCCGTTCCATGTGGAGTTTCCTCAAGGATCTCAACGAGCAGGGGGTGACCATCATCCTGACCACCCACTACCTGGAAGAGGCCGAGATGCTGTGCCGCAACATCGGCATCATCGACAAGGGCCGTCTCATCGAGAACACCAGCATGAAGAGCCTGCTCGGCAAGCTGGGTCGCGAGACCTTCCTGCTGGATCTGGTGCCGGGTTCCACCGTACCGGCCCTGCCCGAGTTCAACGGCCGGATGCAGGATGAGAACACCCTGGAAGTGGAGCTGGAGAAGAGCCAGTCCCTCAACAGCCTGTTCGAGCAGCTCTCCGCCCAGGGGGTGAAGGTGCTCAGCATGCGCAACAAGGCGAACCGGCTGGAAGAGCTGTTCGTCAATCTGGTAGAGGAGGGTCGCAAAGCATGAACCCCATGACCTATTACATCGCCTTCAAGAGCATTCTGGCCAAGGAAGTGAGCCGCTTCACCCGGATCTGGATCCAGACCCTGGTGCCGCCCGCCATCACCATGAGCCTCTACTTCGTCATTTTTGGCAACCTCATCGGCTCGCGCATCGGCGACATGGGGGGCTTCAGCTACATGGAGTTCATCGTACCCGGCCTCATCATGATGTCGGTCATCACCAACTCCTACTCCAACGTCGCCTCCTCCTTCTACAGCGCCAAGTTCCAGCGCAACGTGGAGGAGCTGCTGGTGGCGCCGGTGCCCAACTACATCATCATCGCGGGGTATGTGGGCGGTGGCGTGGCGCGCGGCCTCTGTGTCGGCCTCATCGTCACCCTGGTGTCGCTGTTCTTCGTGCCGCTGCAGATCCATCACCTGTTCAGCGTCTGCGTGACCGTGCTGCTCACCTCCATCCTCTTCTCCCTGGGGGGGCTCATCAACGCGGTGTTCGCGAAGTCGTTCGATGACATCAGCATCATCCCGACCTTCATCCTGACTCCCCTGACCTATCTGGGGGGCGTCTTCTACTCCATCACCCTGCTGCCGCCGTTCTGGCAGGGGGTTTCCCAGGTGAACCCCATCATCTACATGGTGAACGCGTTCCGCTACGGCTTCCTCGGGATCTCCGACGTGCCCCTCGGC
This sequence comes from Aeromonas sp. R5-1, assembly GCF_040908265.1. NCBI lineage: Bacteria > Pseudomonadati > Pseudomonadota > Gammaproteobacteria > Aeromonadales > Aeromonadaceae > Aeromonas > Aeromonas sp. R5-1. The sequence continues at coordinate 23,329 of NZ_JBFODJ010000103.1, read as the reverse complement.
ACCGCCTATCTCATCATCATCGGCTTCATCCTGGTGCTCTACGGGATGGCCTGGTGGCTCATCTCCCGCGGCACCGGTCTGCGCCACTGAGGCGCAGCACCTGCCAGCAAAAAGGCGCCCTCGGGCGCCTTTTTATTTGCACATGTCGGTCTCAGAGGGCCGGGGCATCGTAGTCCGCGGGCTCGTCGCTGTAGACGCAGACGTTCCACTTGGCCGCGAGGCCATCATCCGCGAGGCAGTAGCGCTCGAAGAAGGCCTTGATACCGGCGCGCTGGCAGTGGGCCTCGAAGCTCGCCATGTCGCGCCAGATCTCGTTGAAGACGATGGGGAAGCTCTCCCCCTCGGCAAAGGGGCTCTGGATATGGCGGGTGACGATGTACTGCAGGCAGCCATCTTCACGCAGGGTGTCGGGTTCGAGCCCTTGCAGGACGCGGAACAGGGCCTGCTCCTGGCCCGGCTTGGGCTGGAACTGGGCGATGCAGTAAACCTTCTTGGACATCGTGGTCTCCTTGCCGTGTCTCAACCCCGCAGGGCGACGACCCGGTTGTCGATGAGGCGGGCCTTGCCCAGATAGGCGGCCATCAGGATCACCAGGCGCTGGCTCTCGGCGCTGGCGGATTCCAGGGTGTCGGCATCGACGATGTCGATGGCATCCGTCCTGAATCCCGCGTTGTCGAGGCGTTGGCTGGCCTGGGCAACCAGGGAGGGGAGGTGACTGTTCCCCGCTTCAATCTGCCCGGCAATCCAGTTCATGGTGCGCGCGAGCTCGGGGGCGATGGCCCGCTCGGCAGCGGTCAGATAGCCGTTGCGCGAAGAGAGGGCCAGCCCGTCTTCGGCCCGCACGGTCGGCACGCCCACGATCTCGATGGGCATGGCCATGTCGGCCACCATCTTGCGAATGAGCGCGAGCTGCTGGTAATCCTTCTCGCCAAAGCAGGCCACGTTCGGCTGTACCAGATTGAACAGCTTGGTGACCACGGTACTGACCCCGCGAAAATGCCCCGGACGCAGTGCCCCTTCCAGCAGGCTGGAGATGCCGGGCACCTCGACGAAGGTCTGGCTGGCGAGCCCCTGGGGATACATGATCTCCGGTGTCGGGGTGAAGACCAGGTCCACACCGGCGGCCTCCAGGGCGGCGCAATCCTGCTCCAGGGTGCGGGGGTAGTTGGCGAGATCCTCGGCCTTGTCGAACTGCAAGGGGTTCACAAAGATGCTGACCACCACCTTGTCGCCATGGCGGCGGGCCTCCTCGACCAGGGTGAGATGACCCTGATGCAGATTGCCCATGGTGGGCACGAATGCGATGGCGCGGCCTTCGCGATGCCATTGACCGATCTGCTCGCGCAGCGCGGCGGGATTGTTCACAACCAACATCGTCAGTTCACCTTCAGATGAATCAATAAAAGAGGGGGTCGTCAGGGGGGAGGGCGAGACGGGGGCACAGGCCCCCGCGCTCATGACGACAGAAAGTCAGTTGAAGCAGTGCTCGGGGCCGGGGAAGGTCCCCTCGCTCACCTGCTGCACGTAGAGACGAATGGCGGCACGCATGTCACCGGTCTCGGCCAGGAAGTTCTTGGTGAACTTGGGCACATAACCGGAGGTGATGCCGAAGGCATCGTGCATCACCAGGATCTGGCCGTCGGTGGCAGGGCCGGCACCGATGCCGATCACCGGAATGCGCAGCGCCTTGGTGATGCGCTCTGCCAGAGAGACGGGCACGCACTCGAGCACCAGCAACTGGATGCCGGCGGCTTGCAGCTCCAGCGCCTGGCGGTAGATCTCCTGGGCGTGGAACTCGTCGCGCCCCTGCACCTTGAAGCCGCCAAACACGTGGACGGATTGCGGGGTCAGGCCGAGATGGCCGCACACCGGCACCCCGTTGCGGGTGAGGTGGCGGATGGAGTCGCACAGCCAGTCCCCCCCTTCCATCTTCACCATGCGGGCACCGGCCGCCATCAGGCGCGCCGCGTTCTGGTAGGTCTGCTCCGGGGTGGCGTAGCTCATGAACGGCATGTCGGTCACCACCAGGGCATTGGTGGTGCCGCGCACCACGCAGCGGGTGTGATAGACCATCTCGTCCATGCTGACCGCCAGGGTGTCGTCTCCGCCCTGCAATACCATGCCGAGGGAGTCGCCGATGAGCAGCACCTGGGCGCCCTCGTCGTCGAACAGCTTGGCGAAGGTGGCGTCATAGGCTGTGATGGCGGTGATTTTCTGTCCGTCCTGCTTCATCTTCTGCAGGTGGGTAGTGGTGATCTTGCTCATTACGTTGTTCCTACTCTTCTCTACTCGCCTGCTGCACCGGCCAGGATCGCGAGTCCATTGCGCGGGCAGCGGGCAACCAGTTCGGTGAGCGGGGTGCCGCAGGGCAGCACCAGGGAGGGGGCTATCTCTGCAAGGGGGAGCAGGACGAACTCCCGCTCCTTCATGCCATAGTGAGGCACCGTCAGGCGCTCATGCCGGATGACCTCGTCGCCGTACAGCAGCAGATCGAGATCCAGGGTCCGGGGGCCCCAGCGCTCATCCTTGCGCACTCGCCCCTGTGCCTGCTCGATGCGCTGCAGCTCGTCCAGCAGCGCCAGAGGGCTGAGGCGGGTGGCAAGGCGCGCCACGGCATTGACGTAGTCCGGCTGATCCGCAGGGCCCATGGGGCGGCTGCCGTAAAGGTGGGAGGTCTGCAGCAGCTCTGACTCGGGCAGGGTCGCCAGCGCGGCGATGGCGCGGCGAGCCTGGCCGAGGGGGTCGGCCAGGTTGGAGCCGATGGCGACGAAGACCTCGATCATCGGCGGCTCCTTACTCTGCCGACTTCGGCTTGCGGCGACGGGGGCGACGGCGGTTGCGGCCATTGCCGCTGCGCTTCTCGCCATCACCGCTGCGGGAGTCGGCGCGCTCGCCGCTCGCCGGGCGGCGGGTCGCCTCCCGTTGCAGTTGCGGGCGCACGTCCGGGTTGGAGGCCACATAGCGCTCCCACCAGCTCGCCAACTCGCCGAGGCCGCGCTCGACCCGGTTGCGCAGCAACAGGAAGTCGAAGGCCGCACGGAATTTCGGGTGCTCCATGGCGCGCTCGGGGTGCTTGCCCTGGCGGCGGGTCAGGCGCTGCTGCAGGGCCCAGATGTCGCGCACGTCCGTGGTGAAGCGGCGCGGCACGGCGATGATCCGCACCTGGTTGTCGAGCACCTCGTTGATAGCCAGCATGAAGGCATCGTACCAGGGCAGACCGCTCTCGTTTTCCAGCACGCGGCCGCGGGCCTCGACGGCGCCCCACAGCAGGGTGGCGTAGAGGAAGGCGGGGGTGACGCGCTTCTCTTCACGGACCCGGGTATCGGTGTCCATCAGCGCCTGCTCGATGAACTGCTCGTAGGGCGAGTTGCCGTGGGGGGTGAACAGGGCGGCTACCTGGGGGAACAGCGGCTGGAACAGCCCGTATTCCCGCAGCAGCTTGTAGGTGGCCAGACCGTCCCCCGCCAGGAACAGCTTGAGGGTCTCTTCGAACAGGCGGGCGGCCGGGATGTCCTGCAGCAGCGGGGCCAGCTCCCGGATGGGGGCGGCGGTGCGCGGGCTGATGGTCATGTCGAGCTTGGCGGCGAAGCGCACGGCGCGCAGCATGCGCACCGGATCTTCCCGGTAGCGGGTCTCGGGGTCGCCGATGAGCTCCAGTCTGCGCGCGGCCAGGTCTTCCAGCCCACCCTCGAAATCGTGCAGGGTGAAATCCTTGGCGCTGTAGTAGAGGGCGTTGACGGTAAAGTCGCGACGCTCGGCATCCTCTTCGATGGTGCCGTAGACGTTGTCCCGCAGCAGCATGCCTTCATCGGACTGGGCCGACACATGCTTGCTGGTATTGACCTGATGGTGGTGGCCCCGGAAGGTGGCCACTTCGATCACGTCACGACCAAAGACGATGTGGGCCAGGCGGAAACGGCGGCCGATGAGGCGGCAGTTGCTGAACAGCGCCTTGATCTGCTCCGGCGTCGCGTCGGTGGCGATGTCGAAATCCTTGGGGGTCTTCCCGAGCAGCAGGTCACGGACGCCGCCGCCGACCAGGTAGGCCTCATAGCCCCCCTTGTTCAGGCGATAGAGCACCTTGAGGGCATTCTCGCTGATCTCTTTGCGCGAAATCGGGTGCTGGTCACGGCTCAAGGTACGGCGCTGTCCGGCGACACGGGCCGGAATGGGGGACTCCACCGACTGCTCGCCGTCTTCCTTGCCGAGCACTTTGCGGCAAAAGTTTGCGATCTGGGAAAAAATGGTACACCTCGTTATGACTTTAAATTGACGGGAGGCCAAAAAAATAGCGGCCTATCATAGCTCAGCCCCAACCAAATGAGAAACGGTGTGGCCTGCTTCCCCTTGATTGGTCCTTTTGGGGCAAGAAATGCAGCCGGGGCTAGCTTTGCCCTTGCGGGATCTTCTGCTGGCGGGGCACCCGGGCCAGCTGCCAGTGGGCGATGCCCCAGCCGATGATCTCGTCGATACGGCTCGCCATCAGCTCGGGCGGCGGGCACTGACCGAGAAAGTGCAACGCCTGCCACAGGGCCGGTCGTGCCTCGTCCTCCGACAGCGCCGGCGCATGGTTCTGCTTGGAGAGCTTGTTGCCATCCGCTTGCACCGCCAGCGGCAGGTGCACCCAATCGGGGACGGCAGCCCCCAGAGTCTGGTAGAGGGCAATCTGGCGCACCGTGGGTTCCAGCAGATCGGCGCCGCGGACGATCTCGGTGATGCCGCTGTCCATGTCATCCACTACCACCGCCAGGTTGTAGGCGTAGAGCCCGTCCCGGCGGCGCACGATGAAGTCCTCCTCCGCCAGCGCCGCGGGGACGGTGATCTCTCCCTGCAGCGCATCCTCGAACCGATAGACCGGGTGGTGCTGGCGCAAACGGGCGGCACACCCCTCTGCGGTCAGCCCCAGGGCGCGGCAATGGCCGTTGTAGAACCCCCCTGCGGCCATGATTTCGCGCCGGGTACAGCGGCACCAGTAGAGATCCCCGGCCCGATAGAGCTGATCGATGATCTCGTCATAGCGGCCATGGCGCGCGCTTTGGAACATCACCTCCCCATCCCAGCCAAGACCGTGTGCCTCCAGGGTGGTGAGGATAAGGTCAGCCGCTCCCGGCATCTCCCGCGGGGGGTCGATGTCTTCGATGCGCACCAGCCAGCGTCCCTGCTGCGCCCTGGCCTGCAAGAAGCTGCCAAGGGCGGCGACCAGGGATCCGAAGTGGAGCGGACCGGACGGTGAGGGGGCGAAGCGGCCCACATAGGGGCGTCGGGAGGGGGGGGATGTCATGACCATGGCAATTCGGGTAAGCGATGCATTGAGGCTGCATTCTGGGACGGCCCGACCAAAAGCTCAATAAAAAAGGGAGCCTGGGCTCCCTTTTCGTTCCTGTGGATGGGCGGCATCAGCCAGCCATCTGTTTTTCCTTGATCTCGGCCAGCGTCTTGCAGTCCACGCAGAGGTCTGCGGTCGGACGGGCTTCCAGACGGCGGATGCCGATCTCGATGCCGCAATGCTCGCAGTAACCGAAGTCATCTTCTTCGAGCAGCAGCAAGGTTTTCTCGATCTTCTTGATCAGCTTCCGTTCACGGTCGCGGGTGCGCAGTTCGAGAGCAAACTCTTCTTCTTGCGCGGCGCGATCCACGGGATCCGGGAAGTTGGCAGCCTCATCCTTCATGTGGTCGACGGTGCGGTCAACTTCCTGCATCAGTTGGTTGCGCCAGGCTCCCAGGATCTTGCGAAAATGTACCTTCTGTTGGTCATTCATGTACTCCTCACCGGCTTTCATCTGGTAAGGCTCTACACCCGCAATGGCCAGGGGGCCCAGAGATTTCCTGTTTTCGCCTGTTGGCATGCCCTGTCTCCTAATTCAGCACGCTACCCGTGCCATCCATAAATTGAGGGCGACATCTATAGCAGAAGGGTCAACGGGAGGCAAACAAGCCTTATCAATAATGTTACCCACTTCTGCATTTATTCTCTGCCCTCGGGTAGCATATGGTCAGATTCAAATGGGATAAAATCCTGAGCCACCATGCCCTGCACCCCAACATGGGGGCGATAGCATAAAATTTCAACCCCTGCCGCCATCGCCTGTTCAACAAGCTGACTATAGTGCGGATCGATATGGGCTGCAGGGCGCATTCTCGCGATGCCGGAGTGCAATACCATGAACAGCAGCACGGCCCGGTGCCCTGCCGCCTTCATGGCCATCAATTCACGCAAGTGCTTGGCGCCGCGGGTGGTAACCGCATCGGGGAAGTACCCCATGCCGGGTTGCTCCCGTTCGTCGAGCAGGGTGACGGATTTCACCTCGATGTAACAATCCGGCCTGTGGTCATCTTCCAGCAGCAGGTCGATGCGGCTGTTCTCTTCCCCGTATTTCACTTCGGTGCGCAGCCTGGCATAGCCTGCCAGGGGGGCGAGGGCGCCCTGTTCGATGAGCTCCCGGGCGATCTGGTTGGCACGGGCCGTGTTGACGCAGATGAAGTGACCCGCCGGGCTCTCGGCGATTTCCCAACTGTTTGGCAGCTTGCGCTTGGGGTTGTCGGATGTGGAGTACCAGACCCGGGTGCCCGGCAGGGCGCAGCCGGTCATGGCACCGGTATTGGCGCAGTGGATGGTGATCACCTCGCCGTTGTCGAGCGCCACATCCGTCAGGAAGCGCTTGTAGCGGGAGAGCAGCTGCCCGGACTGCAGGGGGGGATCGAAGATCATGGGGTGAGCTCCTCGCGGTGCGGGTTTTTGACGCGGGCCCGCAGGGGCCAGCAGGCGAGCGGTTCGTAGTGGACGCCGTCCGGCGTGCTTACGGATTGATAGAGGCAGAAGCGATCGGCCCTGAGCAGAAAATCCGGCGCAGGCAGCTCGCCGGGGGCCTCGCCCGCCTTGCGCGACAGGGTGACGTGGGGGCGATAGCCCTGCTCGCCGTTGCCCAGCCCGAGTTTTTCACCGTGGCGGCGCAGTGCCCTCGCGAGCACGGTCAGCTCGTTCGGCCACTCACCGGGCCCCACCCAGGCGGCTTTGGCGCGCTGAAACCAGCCGGTCTGATCCAGATGGACGCTGAAAGGGGGGCAGTGCTGTCGCTCGGCGGCCGCGATCAGGCGAGCCTGGGTCGTTTCGTCGGCCTCCCCGAGAAAGGCCAGGGTCAGGTGCAGGTTGCTCTCGGGCACCGGCTGGCCGGGCCAGGGGCGCTGGTCTCGCCAGGTCGCAAGCTCGGGGGCAAGCTCTGGCAGGGGCAGGGCAAAGAAGAGTTTGGGCATGCGGCGTGTCGGTCCTCGTGATGGGCATCGGATAAGGGCCATTCTATGGCAGCCGCTCCCGGGATGTCTTGCCGTGTTGCACCTGACGCTTCCTGCCCCTGCCCGGCAGGGGCGCTTACGATGGCCGGGAGGCTGTGGCAGAATGGACCCCTTTTCAGGAGTGTCACAGAAGGTGCCCATCGCTTTGTCTTCCCTCCCCATCGTCCCGGTGTTGCCCGAACTCTTTGCAGCCCTCGACAACCATACCAGCGTGATCCTGCAGGCGCCCCCCGGTGCGGGCAAATCGACCCTGCTGCCCCTGGAGTTGGTGCGCCAGCACCGGCTGCCCGGGCGCATCATCATGCTGGAGCCCAGGCGCCTCGCGGCGCGCAACATCGCGAGCTTCCTCGCGCGTCAGCTGGGGGAGAAGGTGGGCGAGCGCATCGGCCTGCGAGTGCGCGGGGAGAGCCGCACCAGCAGCCAGACCCGGCTCGAGATCGTGACCGAGGGGGTGCTGACCCGGATGCTGCAGCAGGATCCTGAGCTCACCGGCGTGTCGCTCGTCATCTTTGACGAGTTCCACGAGCGCAGCCTGCACGCCGATACCGCGCTGGCCTTCGCCATCGAAAGCCAGCAGGGGTTGCGCGATGATCTCAAGCTGCTGGTGATGTCCGCCACCCTGGATGGCATGGCCCTGGAGCGCCTGCTGCCAGGTGCCCCCGTGGTGCGCTCCGAGGGGCGCGGCTTTCCCATCGAGTACCACTATCGCCCCGCCAATCGCCAGCAGTGGCTGGAGCCCCAGGTTGGCGCCGTGGTGCTGGAGGCGCTCGCCAGTCAGGCTGGCAGTGCCCTGGTGTTCCTGCCGGGACAGGGGGAGATAGAGCGGCTGGCACAGTGGCTGGAAGGGCGGTTGCCAGGGGATGTGACCCTGGCTCCCCTCTATGGCCGTCTTGACCTCGCGGCCCAGCAGGCTGCCATCGAGCCTGCGCCTGCGGGTCGTCGCAAGCTGGTGCTCACCACCAACGTGGCGGAGACCTCCCTCACCATCGAGGGGATCTCCGTGGTCATCGACAGCGGACTGGAACGGCGCGCCACCTTCGATATCAAGAGCGGCATTACCCGGCTGGAGACCCGGCCCATCGCCAAAGCCTCCGCCACCCAGCGGGCGGGGCGGGCAGGGCGGCTTGGCCCCGGCGTCTGCTACCGGCTGTGGAGCTGCGAGGTGCAGGAGCGCCTCGCCGAGCAGAGTCCCCCCGACATCCTGACGCAAGAGCTCACAGGCCTGCTGATGGACGCCGCCCAGTGGGGGGCCCGGGTGGAGGCGCTGCCCCTGCTGGACATGCCGCCCCCTGCTGCCGTGGCCAGCGCCCGGCGGTTGCTGGTGGCCCTGGGCGCCATGGCCCCGGAGGGTGAGCAACAACTTACCCCGGCAGGCCGTGCCATGGCGGCCTTCGGCACCCATCCCCGCCTCGCCCGCATGTTGCTGCGGGCCCGGGAGCTGGAATCCGAGGGTCTGACAGGGATTGTCGCCGATGCGGCTTTCCTGGTGGCGCTGCTGGAAGAAGATCTGCGAGGATCGGAGCGCCTGTCCGTGCTGTTCCACCGCCGTCAGGGCGCCCTGCGCCAGGGGGCGGCCCGCTGGTTCGAGCGGCTCGGCGTGCGGGCAAGCAGCCCGCAGGGTCAATGGCTGGGGTTGCTGTGCGCCCTCGCCTGGCCCGATCGCATCGGCAAGCTGCGCAGTGGCAGCCGCTATCAGCTCAGTGGCGGGGTGAGCTGCGATCTGGTAGAAGGGCATCCCTGCCAGGGGCTGGGGGCCATCGTGGCCGTCGAAATGGGTCAGAACGAGCGCGGCAGCCGCATCTTCATCGCCGAGCCGGTGGCGCTGGATGAGTTGGTGCGCCAGCTGCCCGAGCTGGTGAGCGAGCGCCAGTGGTTCGACTGGGACGATCGGGAAGAACGGGTGCGTGCGGAGCGCCAGCAGGTGCTCGGCGAGCTGGTGCTCGGCCAGCGGCCGCTGACGGATCTCTCCGATGAACAGAAGGGGCGCTGCCTGCTGCAGGGCATTCGGCGCAAGGGGCTGCACGTGCTGCCCTGGGACGAGAGCAGCGAGGGGCTGCTGGCCCGCTTGCGCTGCGCCCGCGACTGGCTGCCCGACGAAGCCTGGCCCGCCATGGATGAGGAGAGCCTGCTGGCCGACCTCGAGCAGTGGCTGCTGCCGGTGGTGAGCGGCATGACCCGGCTGGAGCAGTTGAAGCGGCTCGACATGAGCGACATCCTGCGCCAGTCTCTGCCCTGGCCCCTGCCAAGGCGGCTGGACGAGGCGCTGCCGAGCCACTTCACCGCACCGACCGGCAGCCGGGTGCGGATCCGCTACCAGCCGGGTCAGGCGCCAGCGATCCCGGTGCGCATCCAGGAGATGTTCGGGCTGGGCGCCACCCCATGCGTGGCCGATGGCCGGGTGCCCCTGGTGGTGGAGCTGCTCTCCCCGGCCCAGCGCCCCTTGCAGATCACCGCGGATCTCGCCGCCTTCTGGGCGGGATCCTATGAGCAGGTGAAAAAAGAGATGAAGGGGCGCTACCCCCGTCACTACTGGCCGGACAACCCGCTGGAGGCGATGCCGACCCGGGTGACCAAGAAGAAGATGGGATTGCAGGAGTAGCCGACGGGGCAGTGTCGGTCGGTACGATCAGAACAAGATGGCGGTGGCACAGCCCCCTCCACAACAGGCATCGCAGGCCGCTCGCATCAGCGGGATGGCGAGGAGAACGACAAGAGGATTTATGGCAACCCAACGACGCAAGCGCACGCCCAAGAAGGCGGCGCCCAAACGCACCATCTGGCGCACCCTGTTCTGGCTGGGCTTCAAGCTCTCTCTGGTGGTGGCGGCCTTCATGGTGGTGTTTGGCATCTATCTCGACACCAAGGTGCGCGAGCGCTTCGACGGCGAGAAGTGGCAGTTGCCGGTGATGGTCTACAGCCGCCCGCTGGAGCTCTATCCCAGCCAGCGGCTCTCCCAGACCCAGATGCTGCGCGAGCTCAACATGCTGAGCTACAAGCAGGTGCGTCAGCCCCATACCCCGGGTGAGTACGCGGTGAGCGGCAATCGCATCGAGCTGGTGCGCCGGCCGTTCGAGTTCCACGACGGTGCCGACGGCGCCCGTGGCCTGCGTCTCACCTTCAACGGGGCGCGCCTCGAGGGGATCCAGTCCCTGGAGAACCAGCGCCAGCTCGGCTATGCCCAGATGGACCCGGTGCTGCTCGATCGCCTCAACACCGAGGATCGGGAAGACCGCCTGCTGGTACGCCTCTCCGAGGTGCCGGACAGCCTGCTGGTGACGTTGCTCACCACGGAAGACAGGGACTTCTACCAGCACGGCGGTGTCTCGCCGGTGGCCATCATGCGCGCCATGGCAGCCAACCTGCTGGCGGGTCGCACCGTGCAGGGGGGCAGTACGCTCACCCAGCAGCTCGCCAAGAACTTCTTCCTGACCCGTGAGCGCAGCCTGTGGCGCAAACTGCAGGAAGCCTACATGGCGGTGCTCATCGACTACCGCTACAGCAAGGACGAGATCCTGGAGGCCTACCTCAACGAGGTCTATCTGGGGCAGAACTTCTCCCAGGGGGTCTACGGCTTCGGGCTCGCCTCCTACTTCTACTTCGGTATTCCGGTCAACGAGCTGGACATCGATCAGGTGGCCCTGCTGGTGGGCATGGTGAAGGGCCCCTCCTATTACGATCCCTGGCGATTTCCCGACCGGGCCAAGGCGCGCCGGGATCTGGTGCTGAAACTGCTTGCGGATCACGGCAGCCTGACCCAGGCCGAGTATGACCTGGCCAGCAAGCAGCCCCTTGGCATTATCGCCCGCGGCCAGATGAGCTATGGCCGTACCCCGGCCTTCATGGGGCTGCTCAAGCGGGAGATCCAGAACCGCTTCGGCCCGGATCTGCTAAAGCAGTCCGGCCTCAAGATCTTCACCAGTCTGGATCCCATCGCCCAGCACGCCGCCGAGCAGGCGGTGGAGTCGGGTCTGGCCACCATCGAGAAGCAGCGTGGCAAGAAGAAGCTGGAGGCGGCCATGGTGGTTTCCGACTGGCACAAGGGCGAGGTGGTCGCCATGGTGGGGGGACGGGATCCCCGCTACGCCGGCTTCAACCGGGCGCTGGATGCCCGCCGTCAGATTGGCTCCCTGGTGAAGCCTGCGGTCTACCTGACCGGCCTCTCCAACGGCCTGACCCTGGGCACGCCGCTTAAAGATCAGCCGATCCGGATTCGCGGCCAGGATGGCCAGATCTGGACGCCGCAGAACTACGACCGCAAGTTCCGCCAGAGCGTGCCCCTGATGGAGGCGCTCGCCAGCTCCCTCAACGTGCCGACCGTCAACCTCGGGATGCAGATAGGCCTGGACAAGGTGGTGGACACCCTGCACAAGCTGGGTGTGCAGCAGGAGATCCAGCCCTATCCGTCCCTGGTGCTGGGGGCGGTGGCGCTCTCGCCCATGGAGGTGAACCAGATGTACCTGCCCATTGCCAACCAGGGGTTGACCCAGCCCCTGTCGGCCATCCGGGCCGTGGTGAATGGCGAGGGGCGCCAGCTCTACCAGCATGACGAAGCGGCCAAGCGAGTGACGGATCCCCAGGCAAGCTGGCTGACCCTGTTCGCCATGACCAAGACGGTGAGCCAGGGGACGGCCCGGGCGCTCGGTGCCAAGTTCCCCGGGGCCACCATGGCCGCCAAGACCGGTACCACCAACGAGCTGCGTGACTCCTGGTTTGCCGGGATGGACAACAACGAGCTGGTGAGCGTCTGGGTCGGCCGTGACGACAACACCCCGGCCGGGTTGACCGGTGCCAGTGGCGCCCTGCAGCTGTTCAGCGGCTACATGAGCCAGCGAGGGGTCAACAGCCTGGGGCTGAAGATGCCCGAAGGGGTGAGCTGGGCCAACTTCTCCCGCTCGAGCGGTGCCCGGGTGGCCAGCGATTGTCCCGGCAGTCTCCAGGTGCCGGCCAAGCTGGCCGGTCTGGCCGAGCCCATGAGCTGTGCCAGCCCGGTCTCGGACCCGGCGAATGCCCTGGACAACTGGTTCAACGGTTTCTTCAACTGACGAAGACGGGCAGCGCAGGCTGCCCGTTTTGCAAGGATTGCCATGACCCATCCTCTGTTTGAGGCCATCCATCACGTGGCCATCATCGCCAGCGACTATCCGCGCTCGCGCCACTTCTATCACCAGGTGCTGGGGTTGCCCATCATTGCCGAGACCCTGCGGGCAGAGCGCCAGTCGTGGAAGCTGGATCTGGCGCTGCCGGACGGCAGCCAGCTGGAGCTGTTCAGCTTCCCGGCGCCGCCGCCCCGCCCCTCCAGGCCGGAGGCGTGCGGGTTGCGCCACCTGGCGTTTCGGGTGGCGGATCTCGACCGGGTCATCGCCCACCTGGAGCAGCACGGGGTGGAAGTGGAGCCGGTGCGGGTGGACGAGCTGACCGGCAAGCGCTTTACCTTCTTCGCCGACCCCGACGGCCTGCCGCTGGAGCTGTACGAGGCAGCGCGTTAGGCTGCCTGTTGCAATCTGGATGATCGGTTTGACCATGAAAAGGCCGCCCTGGGAACAGGGCGGCTTTTTTCATGGGGTTGGAGAGGGGATCATGCTGTGGTCAGCAGGGCGACCGCCACCGCCATCACCATCATGCCGAGCCAGCCGACGGGTCTGAGGCGCTCGCCGAACAGCAGCAGGCCCCCGAGGGCGGTGCCCAGGATGCCGATGGCGCCCCAGGTGGCATAGGCCACGGCCAGATCGATCTTGCCGGTACTGACCGCCTCGCTGAGCAGAGTGAAGGCACAGAGCACCAGCAGAATGCCGAGGACGCCCCACCCCTTGTCACGAAAACCGACGGAGCGGTTGATTGCCATGTTGGCGCCGATATCCAGCAGGGCGGCGCCCAGTACGATGATCAACGGGTGCATGGGGCTTCCCTCCTCTGGCGGGTGGGGGCTGGTACATCATGGGTCTCGCCCAGGGTCACCATGACAATCCCCACTATGGCCAGCGCCAGTCCGATCCACTCCTGGACGCTCAGCTCGTAGCCGAGGAACAGGACGGAGACGGCGGTGATGAGGGCGATCCCCAGCCCTTCCCACAGCGCAAACGCGATACCAATGGAGATTGTCCTGGCGGCCTTGGCGAGCAGCAGGTAGGAGAGGGTGATGAGGAGCCACATCGGCAGATAGTGGATCCAGCCGCTCTCGCTCTTTGGGATCAGGGCCATGGAGGAGGTGCCGGCGACCTCGGTCAGGATGGCCCCCGTCAGGAAGAGGCGGGCCAAAAGCAGGGGACGGGATGACATGCAGTTTCCTTCTGTTGCTGCGACGAAGAGAGGATAACGGCACCCGAAACGGGCAAGGTTATCGCTGAGCGTCGAGAAAGCTGTCGCTGCTTGTTTGCCTTGGGGGCGGGGCAGGGGATAAGGTGGTGATGGAATAATCTGCCGCCAGTTTGAAGTCATGAAGCTAAATCAGATACAACTCTTTGTAGAAACAGCAGACAGTGGTTCGATAGCCAATGCCGCCAGACGACTTGGCAAGAGTCGCAGCGCCGTGAGCTCGGCGATTGCAACCCTGGAAGTGGAGCTTGGCGTCGAACTTTTCGAACGAGGGGCGAATCAGAGCCGGCTGACCGAAATCGGCGAGCAAGTGCTGGACGACTGTCGGCGGCTGTTGCAGGCCGCCAACAGCCTGAAGCTCAAGTGCGAGCACCATGCCTCCGGTGCCGAGGTGGCGCTGCGGGTAGCCCGGGACGACGCCATTCCCGAGGTGGTATGGCGCGAGATGCTGGGGGCGCTGCGTCGCCAGTTTCCGGGCACCAGCATCTCCCTGGTGCTGGCCTCACCGCCGGAGCTGCCGGCCCTGGTGGAAGAGGGGTTCGTGGATGCCGCCTTCGGCCTCATCACCGAGGAACAGGAGCGCAGCGGTCTTTGCATTGACGTGCTCAACCCGATCCGCACCCTGATGGTGGTGGCGCCAAGCCACCCGCTGGCTGGGCTGAAGCGGGTGTTGCAGCAGGATCTGACCGATCACACCCAGGTCACCCTCTCCTATGTGGACGCGTTTTCGGTCAAGAGCCTGCTGCCCATCGGGGGGCAGCATATCGGGTTGTCGAGTTTCGAACTGATGCGGGATGCGGTGCTGGATGGTCTGGGCTGGGCGGTGCTGCCTTCACCCCTTATCCAGAGCCAGCTGCGCCAGGGGGAACTGCTGACCCTGAAGCACAAGTTCAGCCTGCAGTGGCGTGATTACGGAGTCTATCTGTCGGAGAACGCCCATCACGGCAAGGTGCTGGCCTGGCTGAAGAAGGCCATAGAAGCCTATCTCGAACCCTTCGAGTAGCCGCCAACCGGGGCGGGCCCCCCGGTTGGCAGTGAGAGGGGATCAGCGCAGGCCGTGACGGGGGACGCGCTGGCGGGAGCGAAATGGCAGCAGCAGGAGGCCGAGCAGCAGATCCCCCGCCAGGGAGGCCAGCAGACCCGCCGCCACGCCGCAGAAAATGGCGGCCTGTTTGAGGGGGACCACATAGCCGTAGTTGTGCAGGGTATCCTGCCAGAGGGCGGGATCGGCGCGCAGCAACAGGTGGGAGAGCTGCTGGTACCAGGGGCTCTCCCGCACGGCGATCTCCCCCTGAAGGTGCTGCTGCTGGTTCACCAGTTGCTGGAGGCTGGTGGCATCCTGGGTGAAGACGGGATCCTGGCTGGCACCGTAATGGGCGACCAGCGCCTGCAGATCGCCATTGAAGTGCTGGTCCGCCGTGCGCTGGAAGGGGGCCAGCGCCAGACCTGCCTGCTGCAGCCGGGCATCCAGCCGCTGGAAGTAGAGATCGACCAGCCCGGGGATCTGTACACCTGCCAGCAAACCGAGGGCAAACAACATCATGCGAAGGTAGCTGCGCATCATCATCATCCTGAACGAAGGGAGCGCCCATACTAGCCGCAACCGGTGGGAGAGCCAAGGAGGGGGCGCGCTTGCCCACCTGGTCGGCGGCGCCAAAAGAAGAGCCGATGGAATACCTTTGTTACACGAATTCTTACACTTTTGTGATGCAAGTCATCTTGCGGCTGGCCTAGAATGAGCGTTTTTCGAAGGACACGTCGGCATGAGCAAGTTCATTCCTTTCTATCTGGCCGGGGGCCTCATCGCCTTCAGTTGGGGCGCCCTGCCTGAGCACGGCCCCTGGGATGGGTGGGATCTCGCCCTCTTCCAGCTGGTCAATGGCTGGATTGGCCACTCCCCCCGTTGGGCCGATCTGGTGGCCATCACCAACAACCGCCTGTTCGATCTGGCCGCGCTGGCCTGCATGGGCGGGATCCTCGCCAGTTGCTTCTTCCGTGCCGACGGGCAGGAGCGCCGTCGTCTGGTGGCCATGGGGGTCGTGATGCTGCTGGGGGCCCTGGTGATCAATCAGCTCGGGCATCTGTTGCCGGTCAGCCGTCCCAGCCCCACCCTGATGGTGGACGGGGCACTGCGCCTGACCGAGATCAGTGCGATTCCCACCAAGGACTCCGCCGGTGACAGCTTCCCCGGTGATCACGCCCTCTTCCTGATGATCTTCGCCGGTTTTGCCCTGCGCTATCTGCCGCGCTGGGCCGGGGTGGTTGCGGTGGTGATGGTGCCCCTGTTTTCGGCGCCCCGCATCCTGGCGGGTGCGCACTGGATGACGGACGTCTATGTGGGCGCTCTTTGCCTCTCCCTGATCTGCCTGCCGCTGCTATTGCTCACTCCCGTGTCGGATCGCCTGATCGACCGCCTGGCTCCCCGGCTGCCACGCTGGATTGCCTGACGGAGAATGAAAAAAGAAGGCGGGTCACCCCGCCTTCTTTCGTTTACGCCTCACCGGTGCTGTGGTCGTCGCGAAATGACCAGGACTACGCCCGATGAGCCCGGGCTGTCGCCCTCCCAACCAGTATGGATAGCCCCATTCGGGTTCTGCCAGCCAAAATAGTCGGGGCCAAACGTTTGCACCCGTCGTCTCATGATCCTGGCCAGGATTTTTTCCCTCCGCTGCCTTAGAATCGCCGCCCGTTGTTGGAGGTCTCCCCATGCTTGTCACTTTTCTGCGTCTCTTGTTTATCGGTTGTGCCCTGGTCTTTCTCGTTATGCTGGTCCGTGCCTGGTGGCACAAACGGCGTCATGGCCAGCTCGAAGCCACCCCTTTCTGGCCGGTGGCGGCCATCGGCTTTGTGGCCAATTTTCTCGATACCCTGGGGGTGGGGAGCTTTGCGGTGAAGACCGCCTGCTACAAGCAGTTCAGGTTGGTCGATGATCGGGTGCTGCCCGGTACCCTCAACGGCCAGTGCGTGCTGCCGACCGTGACCCAGGCTCTCATCTTCATCGGCGTGGTCAACGTGGATCCCGTCACCCTCATCAGCATGATGGCGGCTGCGGCGGCCGGTGCGGCCTGGGGCGCCCGTTACGTGGCCTCCTTTGATCGCCAGACCATCCGGCTGGTGATGGCGGTCTCCCTGCTGGTGGTCGCCGGTCTCATCTTTGCCGGTCTGCTTGGGCTCTTCCCCCTCGGTGGCGAGGCCATGGGGCTGAGCGGTTACAAGCTGGGGATCGCCCTTGCCGGCAACTTCCTGTTCGGAGCCCTGATGAACGTCGGTATCGGCCTGTTCGCCCCCTGCATGACCCTAGTCTATCTGCTCGGCATGAACCCGCTGGTGGCCTTCCCCATCATGATGGGATCCACCGCCGTTCTCAGCGTCTTCTCGGCGGGGACCTTCATTCGCAAGGGGGCTTTCGATGCGAGGGCCGTGCTGGCGGTGGCCATCTTCGGCCCCATCGGCGTGGTGCTGGCGGCCATGCTGGTCAAATCCATGGAGATGGAGATGCTCAAATGGCTGGTGGCCTTCATCGTCATCTATACCTCCTGGACCATGTACGCCTCCTGGCGGGCGGCGCGGCGACAGCCAGCGCCCGCGCTGGCAGAGGCGACGAGCTAGCTGGCGTCGGCGAGGCCCGCCTGCACGGGCGCCCCGCGTTGGTATGTCATCCCGCTCGCCCGGTCCTGGCGCGTCTTCTGATGCCTCTGGCAGCCCCCTCCGGGTGGGCGGTCTGCTGGCTGGAGGCGACCAGTGCGGCTTCCGCCCTGGCACCGAGAAACACATAGAGCCCCAGCGCCAGCAGCAACCCCACGGCGCAGCCCATCACCCCCACCGCAGGCCAGAGCAGTTCGCTCTGGCCGAGGGATCCCTTGAACAGCAGCAGCAACCCCTCGATGGAGACCGCGATCAGGATGGCGGCGATAAAGCGGGTAATGGTGCGCCGGATGGCGCTGTGGCGGAAGATGTCCTTATGCAGCAGCACTTCCTCTTCGAGGATGGTCTTGCCGAGATCGAACACCGCCAGCGCGAGCGTGAGGAAGATGATGGCGCTGAAGGCCCCCAGCCGGTTCTGCTGGGTGCCGCACAGGAGCAGATAGAGCTGTTCCAGCCCGTGCCAGATGAGGGTGCCGACGATGAGAAACAGGGCCAGACTCAGGACGACGTAGACGGCCCTGAACCAGGGAATGGCGCGCCGCCGCTCTCTGTCCCCCATCAGCCAGGCGATCAGCTGGTGCAGGTTGATCTCCAGCTCCCGGCCATGGCCCTGCACCAGCAGGCGCAGCTGCCCCTGGGCCGCCGGAACGGGCGCCAGTATGGCTGGCCTGATCTGGGGGGCCAGGCTCTTCACCTCCTCGACGAAGGCATAGGTCTTGAGAGACGCCTCGGGGAGGGTGAGCAGCCCCAGCAGCAGGGGGGCCAGCTCGGTTTCGTACTCCTGATAGCGCCGCAGCACATCGATGGGGCTCATCTCTGCCATATACACCTCGGTCCAATGGGCTCCTGAAGCAGGGGCCTGCAAATTGTGGGCCCGATTTATGACAGCCCGTGTACGGCGCGGCGCACCAGCAGGTGGCAAGGTTCCGGTGAGGGACTTAAGGATGCACCACTATGGTGCCTTGTCGGGACGAGCAAACAAAAAAGGGCCCCATCGGGGCCCTCTGCACATCTTGCTGCTTGTCAGCCAGCCAGCTTGGCGAAGCTGCGCTCGGCGGCCGCCAGGGTGTGTTCAATCTCCTTGTCGCCGTGGGCAAGCGACAGGAAGCCCGCCTCGTAGGCGCTCGGTGCCAGATAGACACCCTCTTCCAGCATCAGGTGATAGAAGCGCTTGAAGCGTTCCATGTCGCAGCGAGTCACCTGCTCGTAGCGGGTGATCTCGGTCTCGTCGGTGAAGAAGAAGCCGAACATGCCGCCCACGTAGTTGATGGCAAGCGGGATGCCGTGCCTGGCGGCGGCCGCTTTCAGCCCTTCGGCGACACGGGCGGTCTTGGCGCTCAGCTGCTCATAGAGGCCCGGCTCCAGCAGCAGATCCAGCATGGTGAGGCCGGCGGCCATGGCCACCGGGTTGCCGGAGAGGGTACCAGCCTGATAGACGGGGCCGGTCGGGGCGATGTGCTGCATCACCTTCTTCTTGCCGCCGAAGGCGCCCACCGGCATGCCAGCACCGATGATCTTGCCGAGGGTGGTGAGATCCGGGTCGATGTTGTAGTGACCCTGGGCACCACGCAGGGAGACGCGAAAACCCGTCATCACCTCGTCCAGGATCAGCAGGGCGCCGAATTCGTCACAAATGGCGCGCAGCCCTTCCAGGAAGCCGGGCACCGGCGGGATGCAGTTCATGTTGCCAGCGACCGGCTCGACGATGATACAGGCGATCTCGCTGCCGTACTGGGTAAAGGCTTCGCGCACCGAGTCCAGATCGTTGAACACGCAGGTCAAGGTGTGCTTGGCGAAATCGGCCGGTACGCCCGGGCTGTTGGGCTGACCCAGGGTGAGGGCGCCGGAGCCAGCCTTGACCAGCAGGGAGTCGGCGTGGCCGTGGTAGCAGCCTTCGAATTTGACTATCTTGTCGCGGCCGGTGTAGCCACGGGCCAGCCGGATGGCGCTCATGGTCGCCTCGGTGCCGGAGTTGACCATCCGCACCTGCTCCATGGAGGGCACGATCTGGCGCACCTTCTCGGCCATCAGCACTTCGATCTCGGTCGGCGCGCCGTAGCTCAGCCCTTTTTCCACTGCCTTGATGACGGCGGCCTTGATGGCCGGGTGGTTGTGGCCCAGCAGCATGGGGCCCCAGGAACCGATGTAATCCACATAGGCCTGGCCGTCCACGTCATAGAGGTAGGCGCCATCGGCGTGATCGATGAAGCGGGGTGTGCCGCCGACCCCGTTGAAGGCGCGGACCGGTGAGTTGACGCCACCCGGAATGGTCTGGCGGGCCTGTTCAAACAGCTGATCTGATTTTGACATGGATCATCCTTAATGGGATTTTGGTCGTTACCCGGGCGCAGGCTGCCGATTGCGGCTCGGCAGGGGATGGCGGGAGGAGTATGCTTTGCGCTCTCGCCCCGGACTCTCGCCCGTGATACATGAAACGGGCCGACTATAGCAGAAAGGCCCAGAGCTGGGCAGCCGAGGCCGAGGTGTGTCTGGTCCTCGTTAGATGAGCGTGATTATCCATGGAGCAACAAGCCATTCCTTCCGCCGACGCGGCCTCGCTGCGTCGTCCTCCAGTCTTGCAGCGCCTGATACGGCGGGACAAGATGCCGCTGCTGGTGCTCCTGTTGGCGGCCCTGGTCGGCCTGCTGGCAGGCCTGGTGTGCGGATTGTTCGAGTCTTGCGTTCACTGGCTGGCCCAGCAGCGTGTCGACTTGCTGGCCGATCGCCCCTGGTGGCAGCTCGGCCTGCTCGGCTTTGGTTTCAGCGCCCTGCTGGGGTTGGTCGGCTATTTCCTCACTCATGCCTTTGCCCCCGAGGCAGGGGGATCCGGTATCCCGGAAATTGAAGGGGCCATGGACGACCTGCGCCCGGTACGCTGGTGGCGGGTGTTGCCGGTGAAGTTTTTTGGCGGGGTCTGCACCCTGAGTTCCGGCATGGTGCTGGGGCGGGAGGGGCCCTCGGTGCAAATAGGGGGCAACCTCGGCAAGATGGTGGCGGATATCTTCCGGTTGCCCAAGGAGCATGGCCACGCCCTGCTGGCTGCCGGTGCGGCGGGTGGTCTCGCTGCGGCCTTCAATGCCCCGCTGGCAGGGATACTGTTTGTCATGGAAGAGATGCGACCGCAATTTCGCTACTCCTTCCTCGCCATCAAGGCGGTCGGGATTTCGGCCGTCATGGCGACCCTGATGCTGCAGAACATGAAAGGGCAATCCCCCGTCATCATGCTGCCTCACTACGACGCTCCGGCCTTGAAGGCGCTCTGGCTGTTTCTCTTCATGGGGGGCTGCTTTGGCGTGCTGGGGTTCGTCTTCAACAAGCTGGTGCTTGCCTGTCAGGACGGCTACCTGGCGCTGCACCAGAACAAGCGTCACCGCTTCGTCATCATCGGCATGGGGGTGGCTGGAACCTTTGGCATGCTGTCACTGTTCGCCCCTTCTGTCACTGGAGGGGGAATCGAGCTCATCCCGCATCTGACGGGGGGAGACTATGCGATGGCGACGCTCTTCATCATCTTCTCGGTGCGACTGGTGGGTACCCTCATCTGCTTTTGCTCGGGGGCCCCTGGTGGTGTCTTTGCGCCGACCCTGGCGCTGGGCACCCTGTTCGGGGTGATCTTTGGTCACCTGTTCCACTCTGCATTTCCCGATCTCGGCATCGAACCGGGCGCCTTTGCCATCGCCGGCATGGGGGCGCTCTTCGCCGCCACCGTGCGCGCCCCCATTACCGGCATCGTGCTGGTGACCGAGATGACCGACAACTATCAGCTGATCCTGCCCATGATGATCACCACCATAGGGGCAACCCTGGTGGCGCAATGGTTGGGGGGGCGCCCTATCTATTCCCAGATCCTGGAGCGAACTTTACGGCTTGCTGCGCGTCAAAACCGGGGTGAAAGCAGCATCGCGACCGGTTAACTCTTTGTTTATCCGTATCAATCCGGCATGGTCGCGTATAGTGAAAAGAAACCGGCCGTGTGGATGTCGGCATAGAGAAGAGGCCTTATGTCCCAAATCGTGAAGTTATTGGTGGTGCTGGCCGTGGGGGCATGTATCGGTTATGTCGTCGGGAACAGACAGGAGCTGGCTCAGAGCAGCCTGATGACGGTGCAGCAAGAGACGTTGGAGCGTCAGAGCAAGGCCATTGCACAACTGAAGACGGATCTCGGCGTCAGGGAGACCCTGCTGGCGACCCAGAAGGCCGCCTTCGAGCAACTTCAGCAGACGCTCAAGGATCAGGAAGCTCAGGTACAGGAGCAGAAACGCCAGCTGGCCTTCTTCGAGCGCATCATGCGTCCCACCGGCGAACAGGTGGGGGTATCCATCGACAATCTGACATTGCAGGAGACGAGTGTTCCGGGTCGCTACCACTATCGTCTGGCGCTCACACAACCCGCCAAGAAGCGGGAGTTGTTTCGGGGGCAGGTGCAGATCCGGCTCGAAGGCAGTCTGGCTGACAAGCCCAGGATCCTCAGTGGCCGGGATCTTGGCATGAAGGTGGGGGAGGGACGCTACGCGTTGCGATACTTCCAGCTCTTGGAGGGCAATTGGCAGCTTCCCTCAGGCTTCATCCCGGACAGGGTGAGAATCCTCATCCCGAAGGAGGGTCGGCAACCGGCCCAGGAGCTGGTGGCCGAGTGGAACGAGGTGCTCAAGCCTCTGGTCGCTCAACCAGCCCCCTTGCCGGCAGCGCAGTAAGAGAGTGGTGAATACTTGAACTAAATGGTCGGGTATTGGATAATTTCGCGGTTTCCATGTTTGTGGATGTAACGGTTGTGAGGTCAGCAATGAGTGCAGTAGCAGAAGCCCCCTTGCCCATCCAGATGACGGATGCGGCAGCCAACAAGGTAAAGACCTTGATCACCGAAGAAGAGAATCCCGAACTCAAGTTGCGGGTCTACATCACTGGGGGGGGCTGCTCCGGTTTCCAGTACGGTTTCACGTTTGACGAGAAAATCAATGATGGCGATACCGTGGTCGAGAAGAGCGGCGTCACCATGGTGATCGATCCCATGAGCCTGCAATACCTGGTCGGCGGCAGTGTGGATTACACCGAAGGTCTGGAAGGCTCCCGCTTTACCGTGACCAACCCCAATGCCACCACCACCTGTGGTTGCGGTTCCAGTTTCTCCATCTGATCTACAAGCAGCGTGATATGAAGGGCCCCGAGGGGCCCTTTTCATTTTTGTATGCCTGGCGTGGCTGGCATGCAGATCTTGATGTGGCGAAAACGGGTACCGATTGGTAGCGATAGAGAAGGCGTGCAGGCTCATTTAGATGAATTGTTGATGGTTTTTTAGTCTGGTTGGTTGTTGATTAAACACCTGAACGTCTTTTTCAAATAAACACGTAGTTTTCGCTTGTCAGCGAGAATCATATCCCTATAATGCGCCTCCATCAGCACGGCGCAGTGCGCGTCTGGTCCACCTTGCAAAGCAAGCTGGTGAGGGTTATAGTTTCAGACCCTGCTCTTTAACAATTTGAATCAAGCAATCTGTGTGGGCACTCACAGCATCGAGCATCAAAAACAATTTTTGATATCAATGTCTGATGAAGTGACCAAAGCAACGAAAGTTGCAGCAGTTAATTCAGCAATTCATTGAGCCGCTTTTCGAAGCAACCAAACTTAAATTGAAGAGTTTGATCATGGCTCAGATTGAACGCTGGCGGCAGGCCTAACACATGCAAGTCGAGCGGCAGCGGGAAAGTAGCTTGCTACTTTTGCCGGCGAGCGGCGGACGGGTGAGTAATGCCTGGGAAATTGCCCAGTCGAGGGGGATAACAGTTGGAAACGACTGCTAATACCGCATACGCCCTACGGGGGAAAGCAGGGGACCTTCGGGCCTTGCGCGATTGGATATGCCCAGGTGGGATTAGCTAGTTGGTGAGGTAATGGCTCACCAAGGCGACGATCCCTAGCTGGTCTGAGAGGATGATCAGCCACACTGGAACTGAGACACGGTCCAGACTCCTACGGGAGGCAGCAGTGGGGAATATTGCACAATGGGGGAAACCCTGATGCAGCCATGCCGCGTGTGTGAAGAAGGCCTTCGGGTTGTAAAGCACTTTCAGCGAGGAGGAAAGGT